>JAZNFW010000066.1:0-20793 GCA_045576175.1 Clostridia bacterium
ACACATCAAATAAGGATATTAAATAAATTCATTAAACACACATCAAATGAGGTTATTAAATAAATTCATTAAATAAACACTGCAAATAGGTTTGTTAAATATATTCATGAAATTTTTTCGACACAAAATAAAAGAGATTGCCCGTCGACAATCTCTTTTACCTCAGATATTAAATTGAATTTAACTGCTTTGAAAAATTCATTTTAACCAAATTAATTATAATGTGGGCTGAGAACCCTTTGTGTACATAGATACATTGAATCTCTGTGCACCAGCAAGCTTTTTCATATTGAATGCACCCTGGAAACCAGTGGGAAGAGCAGAAATAGACTCTTTAACTGTTAATTCAACAACCTGAATTGCAGGCTTATTATACTTTTTCATCGTCAATCTCCTCCCCTATTATTCTGCGTAAGCAACTGCAGTACCAGCTTCTTCAGCAGTGATTCCTCTTGCTACGATAGCATAAGTACCATCAACATCACAACCCATAGCGGGGAGGAATGTTTCAGCACCGTTTATAGTGATTTTGATTCCGTATGCTTTAACATTACCAGAAACCTGTGCCTGGAAAATGTAAGCGTCTTCTTCAACTTCGTAATCTTCAACAACAGCATCGGGAACCAATATTGCCCAGTTAGCATCAACTTTTGTTGCAGTTGCAAGACCCTGTGTTATGCGGTTGCAACCTTCCTTGAAGCTAAAAGCAGCGGGGAAAGAATAACCCTTATCGGAACCGTGTTTTGCAGTTGCAGTAAGCATTTCATTTGTGGGAGCCTTAAACTTAAAGTTAACCTCGCCATTTGCATCTGCTGTCTCCTGATCGATGTAGATTACACCGCCTGCATTTTCTACATAATATGTAACTTCTCCTGCTTCATCAAGACCTGTAACCTCTGTTTCAATTGTCATTGTAAGAGTGGGTGTTTCCTGAGAAGCAAGATAATTATAATCAGTAATAGTCGTCACTTCTACAGCTAAAGCAGTTAAACTAGCAAAAGTCATGCAAAGTACGCAAGCAATTGCTAAAATTTTCGCAAAGCGAATTTTCATTGTTAATACATCTCCTTCATTTAATATACTGATTGTATTACTATTATAGCAAAGTAATCTTTGGTTGTCAATACATTTTTTTGTATTCAAACATTAAATTTCTAACAATTCCTCTAGCATTTCATTGTGCACATTTCCCAATAACTATACCGTTGTGCGTGTAACTTCCACCGCTGCATTCTCTATATTAATCCGCTTGTTCGCTATGTTAAGAGCTTGCGGACGGTGTGTTATAATAATACAGGTTTTATCTTCGAGTGATTTTATATTTGCAAGAATCTTAGCTTCTGTTTCCTCGTCCAGTGCACTTGTGGCTTCGTCCAGAAGTATGACAGGCGAGCCCGCATATATCGCTCTTGCTATCGCAAGACGCTGTATCTGCCCCTCGCTAAGACCCGCTCCCCCTTCGCCAAGGATTGTATTCATTCCGTCGGGAAGAGAGTCTATATAGTCCAGTATACAGGCAAGGCGTGCCGCCTCTCTTATTTTGCTTTCATCGGCATTTTCATCAAAGAAGGCAATATTGTCTCCCACAGTGCCCGAGATTATCATATTGCCCTGAGGTACATAGCAAAAAGCACAGCGGGTATTTGCGCCTACCGGAATTTTTTCTACATTATTATATATATACATATTTCCGCCCGAGACAGGATATATTCCAAGGAGCAATTTCAAAAGAGTGCTTTTGCCCATACCCGAGCTTCCTGTTACCGCAACTATGTCCCCTTTTTCTATGCTGAAGGTGGCGTTTTCAAGAACATTCTCCTCTCCATAGCCAAAGCTCACACTACTTACTTCTATGCCGCTAAAGTCTGTGATATGCAAATAAGAGTCATAGTCTTTCTTGAGTTTTTCTATTTCCATAAGGCGTTCCGCACTGGCACAGGTTGCAAAAAAGCTTGTAAGTGCCGAAGATATCTCTTTAAACGGCGACTGAACAGAGCCAACGAGCTGTATTATGGCAACAAAGCTTCCCACGGTCATAATACCAATATGTATCTTATATGCACACCACGCCACAGCAAAATAGTACGCGGCAGTAAGTGCTACAAAGTAGAGTATATTAACGGCAAGGCTGGTATAGCCCACCTTCATATTGAGTCTGTAGTTCTCGTCCTGAAGCGAAGCAGTAACAGATTCAAACTTCTTTTCCTTGCCGAAAGCCTTTATAACCAGAAGGTTTTTTATACTCTCGTGCATAAATGACAGAACTTTGCCGTCGCTCTCGCGGCAGCTTTTGTGAAGCTTCTTTACTCTTCTTCCGTAGAGAATGGAGCTTATAAAAATCACAGGTCCGAGAGCAATACACAAAATGCCAAGGCTCGCATCGAGCTTAAAAAGTGCCCAGAAGCTCATAGCCACTCCCGATATCAGTATCGTTACAGTAGGAACCAGGTGTATTATATTTGTACTCACAACACGCACATCAGAGGTGAGTCTGTTTATTATTTCGCCCGTATGATAGTCCCCAAGCGAAGATAGTCTGGAGGCTACAACACCGGAAAACAAATTCTTTTGAAGACGGTTTTTGTACAGGGCATCAAGGCGAACACTAAGTATATTGTATATACTCTGTACACTTATATCTAACACAAGCAGCACCGCAATCACTATGACGCAGGAGTAAAAGCCCTCCCCAAGACCGCCTGTAACAAAGTCAAGAAGGTCGCGACTTGCGAGTGCAAACTTAACAGATATATACGACATAAGAATACCGAGAAAAGACAAGGAAAGTATCTGCCACAAAACCGGTTTTGCGTTTCTTATGAGCCACCTTTCGCTCTTGAGTTTGCCCTTATGCATGCAAAAGCCTCCTTGCAACATTAAGTATATAAAGCACCCAGTGTCTTATGGGAAATATAGCCACCCAGATGCGTGAATACATCTTTATTGTAAAATCATTTGGTGAGTATTTTTTGCCGTTTCGGTAAAAAGATGTGACCTTGGCTATAATCATATCCTCATACACAGGATATTCTTTTTTGGTTTCAAAATCGCCTGCCACAAAAAATGCTCCGTTCTTTTTGCCCACAATTCTGTGGAGTATGTACTGACCGTTTTTTCTCCTGTGCAAAACGATATCGTATTTAGAAAATTTGTCGGCTTTTGACAAAACCACAGAATCCTTCCGGTTGTGAAGAATAGGTGTCATGCTTATTCCGGAAACCATAAGTCTTACATCCTGCCCTTTTTTTACACATTCCTCCACAATGGGCATAAGCTCATACATACTGTAACTGGCATTTTCATTTATTATCATTATTCTATTACCTTTTTTTCCTTGAGTACGCTCAAAAACTCACGAATATCATTAAGTGCCGTGGCCTCGTCTACATCATATTCACCAAGCATAGCACAAAGAAGCTCATCCTCTGTTATATCGCTTTGGAGCTTATCCCATAGGAATGCTCCCGTTTCGTTTATTGTAATCATAGCCGAAAAATCCACAAGGTTAGCACCTGTGGGAATAATAACAAAGCTGTCGGCAACTTCTTTTATGGTAAATCCTTCTCTAGCTTTCATAGTATAACCCTTCTTTTAAATTTGGTTGTATGCCGTGCCGTACGAGTCATAGTAATCAGGGCAGGGCACTTTTTCTCTTATCTTCATATTTGCACTTAGTGCCATGGCTTTGGCACTTATCTCTTCTGCACTTTGCATATCCAAAATAAGATGCATAGCATCACTTACATCCAAAAAGTCAATATGCGACTTTGCCTTGAAACAAAATTCGTAATTTGACATATAGTCCCGAAGCTCCAAAGCAAAAATGTCCGATATTTCTTTTATATAGGAATCTTCCGAAAGTTTAAGAGCAAAGCCTATATAATCTTTTCTGTCCTGTTCAAGTGCCAAAGAATATTCCAATGCCTTTATTTTGGTATGCCTTAGCTTACCTATTATTAAATCACGGGAAGAATCTGTGTGTATTTTTTGCTCATACTCAATTGTAAAATCCGAAAAACGAGGTGCTCGCCTTGAGTTTGGATGCTTCTTTGCAAGTGCTTTAAGTTTCTTTGGCAAACTAAGCTTACTGAGAGATTTTCTGTAAGACGCAAAGATTGCCGCATTTATGTAGAGCCCTTTTCCCGAGATGCCAAATACCTCTTCCTCTATGTCAAACATCTTTAGAAGGCAATAGTTTATAATCTCGCATCTTACACTTCGAAAAAGATGAGTAGGCCCAAATTCCTCTGTGCAAAGCTTATACACATTGGAAAAGTTCGTCATAAAGGGAGTTCTCATATCCACAGGTGTATACAGACCGCTCTTTGTGGATACCGGTCTTATGTTTACACTGCCTTCGTTTTCACAAAACTCCGCTATGGTCACATACTCATTTTTAAACAGGTACTCCCTTGCCCTATGGCAAATTTCAAAAAGTCGAAAATCAGTTACACGCTTCTTGGCGGGCACAGAAAAATCATATTTTATTTTTCTTTTGTCAATAGATACAAGACACGTTGAAAATTCTTCTGCTCTTTGTATGTCTGCAAATGCCGAACCCTCACAAAAGGTCAGACGCATATACTCATATGAACCTGTTTCAAAATCTTTGAATATGATTGTGCCGACCACCTGAAATCCTCCGTCCCAAGTTGCTTACAAAATATCACACAGAGTGTACTTTTTGTGATTTATTTACAAGGTCGGGATTCTTGATATATGTAGGAACAACCTTTTCCATTATATCCTTGATTGCAGATATATCATTACTTTCCGTAGCCTGTTTCAAAAGGTCGAGATTCGGCTTTAGGTCCTCCATTGTTATATCCGAGGGCACGCCTATAAAAATCTTTTCGTGCCTTGTTTTGGAAAGTCCCTCTTCGTTCATAAGAAGTTCCTCAAAGAGCTTTTCGCCCGGTCTTAATCCTGTGACCTCTATCTTAATATCCACTCCCGGTGTGTAGCCGGAGAGCCTTATGATGTTCTTTGCCAAATCATAAATTCTAACGGGGCTTCCCATATCCAGAACGAAAATTTCTCCGCCCTGCGCATAGCTTGCCGCCTGAAGAACAAGCTGAGCTGCCTCGGGAATTGTCATAAAGAATCTTGTTATATCCTTGTGTGTTACGGTAACGGGTCCGCCAAGCTCTATCTGTTTTTTAAACAGAGGAATTACACTTCCGTTTGAACCTAAAACATTACCGAAACGCACCGCAACAAACTCTGTATCGCTTATCTTTTGCATAGCCTGTACCACAAGCTCGCACATACGCTTGGTGGCACCCATTATGTTGGTGGGGTTAACTGCCTTGTCGGTAGATATCATAACAAATCTCTTAACTCTGTATTTGTCTGCGCAAAGAGCCACATTGTATGTACCAAAAACATTGTTCTTTATTGCTTCTCCGGGGCTGTCTTCCATAAGGGGAACGTGCTTGTGAGCCGCCGCGTGAAATACTATATACGGCTTGTGCTCCTCGAATATGGCTTCGAGTCTTAATTTGTCTCTTATGGATGCTATAAGCACCGTGGGCTTGTTGTCGGGATAGAGCCTGTCAAGGTCCATCTGCAAATCGTAGGCATTATTTTCATATATATCCACAATTACAAGCTTTTTGGGGTTAAATCGCATTATCTGTCTGCAAAGCTCGCTTCCTATAGAGCCACCGCCGCCTGTTACGAGCACAACCTTGTCCTCTATATATTCGGATATCATTTTGTTATCAAGCTGTATTTCCTGCCTGTCAAGAAGGTCCTCAATCTGCACATTTCTGGGCATATATCTTCCGCCCTGTGTGTTGATAGCCTGGGAGAGTGAAGGAACTATTTTAAGCTTTGCTTTGGTTTTGGTGCATAATTCCACTATTTCGTTTTTGTCGGTAGCGCTTGCAGAGGGAATGGCAAGAAAAATCTCGTCCACTCTTAGCTTATGACATATTCCGGGGATATCGTCCCTGTTTCCCATTACGGGGTAACCGCAGAACACACTTCCCACCTTGGAGGGATTGTCGTCTACAATACCTACTATATTTAAGTTAAAATCGTCGCTACTTTCCATATCCCTTATAAGCATAGATGCAGAAACTCCAGCACCCACTATGAGAATTCTTTTTTTCTTTTCCTCGCGTGAGGCTACATCGTGATGAGCACTGAGCTTTGTATATGCCCTTACAAACATACGGACAAATGAGCAATACACTGCCAAAGCTGTGGACATAAGAAATGCAAGTCGGAAGGTATCACGCATATCTCTTATGTATGTGCTGTCTACAGTATATCTTAATATGAGGGTTACCACCATACTGAGTGCCACACTGATAACAGAGCACACCGCAATTCTGGCATAATCCTTTGTGGCGGCATATCTCCACAGAACTCTGTACATTCCGCCTATGTAATACACCAGACAAATTGATGCTGTACTGCTTAGTGCCACAGGCAAAAAGACATACACATTCCGTGTTGCCGCATGAATTCCAAACACAAAGAGTATGCTTAGCATATATATGATTGCTGCTCCAAGGATGTCAAAAAGAAAAATTATTCTGTTTCTTAAGAAATTCACTTCTTTCATAGTGCACCTCTCAACAAATAATCACAAACCACCAGTTTGCATAATATAATTGTAGCATAAGCACATCCCAATGTCAAATACAACAAGAAAAAGGGCTATAAAATGGATTTTTAAAAACTTTTAAAAAAGTATTGATTTTTAAAAATGGTTGTGATATTATATTAAAGTACCTTATTAAGGCCCCTTGGTCAAGCGGTTAAGACGGCGCCCTCTCAAGGCGCAATCATGGGTTCGATTCCCGTAGGGGTCACCAAAAATCCTCGTTCGCAAGAACGGGGATTTTTACTTATTACCTACTCACTATTCGCTCTTCCCTAAATACGAACGAGGATTTTTGGAAAGTAATAAGTAATAGTAAAAAGGGAAGAAGCGTGGTGCAAGCTCGCCCAAGCGAGTTTGTTTGCATAAGCAGTAAAAAGTTATTGCATCTATTATGAATGTGAAAGCCAAAATAATTTGTTAGGTAGCACTACGGACACAGAGAGTACATCATTTGACAACAACATTCCGCTTCCCATTTTAAAAATTACAAAACAAAACCTCGATGAATTTCATCGAGGTTTTTATCATACTTATGCCCTTTCGGGTGCTTTTAAATATCTTCTATTAATACAGAGCCTTCTTCCTTTTCGGGATGAACTATCTCATCATTTATATCGCCAAGAGGCTCATCTTCGGTAACGGGAGGTGTATTCTCATTCTCTTCACTTGGCAAAATTACATCCTCAGGTAAAATCTCCTCATTTGGAATTTCGCCGTTTTCCGTGTTTTCGCCTGTAAGGTCGTCCTCTTTTTTAGTGCCCACAGCCACCTCTTTGGCTACGGGTTGATATCTGGATTTTGACTCGAATTTTCTGTCGTATTCTTTGCCGTCTTTTTTATATACTCTGTAGCTTTCGTAAACAGAACCGTTTGTACCCGGCGTGATTACCTTTGTCTCGCCCTCGAAAAGTGTGTCGTCCTCGGTGGTAGTCTCAGAGAAGGGCACAGTGGATATATACCTTGTTACAAATTCTACGGTATAATCCATTTCCGATGTTCCCACTATAGAAATCGTAAGAGTTGTTCCCTCAACAGTTGCCTTTACGCTTATAGGATAGGGCTTGTTGTTTTCGAACACATAGTCTATTGTACCATACGAAACAGTGGCGTCTCTTCCAAGCGGAACATAGTCAACCGGCATAGAGTGATTTACTCTTGTAACCGTCTTTAAATCCGCAAGAACAACAGCGTTGTAGAGCGTTGAAGACACCTGACAGATACCTCCGCCTATGCCGTCAACCACCTTGGTGCCCACATACACGTGCGCAGTCTTGAAACCTGCCGCCGCAGTTCTTGGGCCTACTACATCATTGTAGGAAAATCTCTGGCCCGGATTTACAACATATCCGTTTATTTTGGATGCCGCAAGAGCTATGTTGGCACATCTTCCTGCAGAGCTTCCTGCAAACGATGTGGTGTACTTTGCCATTATTTTATTTACATACTTATCCTCAAGATAGCTTGCTGTTATTTCGGGATAAGTTATTTTGGCAGGGATTTCATAAGGCTCCTTTGAGTTAGCATTTTCCATAAATATTTTTCTTGCCTCAGACTCATCTATCTCTACACCTATAACCTCAGACTCAATGTTGTGAGTGCCATCCACTACAGAATAAACTGCATCCTTTGCCTCTTTTACATACTGCTTTTTAAATTCGTCAAAGGTAAGATTATCGGGAGTATATTCGGTAAGATAAAGTTTGATGGTATGGTCTGCCTTAAAGTCGGAAAGCTCTTTTTCTATAGAGAGTGAAGCCTTTTTTGTATCTACCACAATACCTGTGATAGCATTTGTGATTATGAGCTTATCCTCACCTATTTCCACAAGCATAGGCGATGGGTCTACTATGGCATCGCCTAAGTTTTCGCTTGCTGTGAGTATGAGCTTATCGGTATCGTAGCTAAGGCTCATATATATAGGATAGCCCTTATTCTTTGCTTTTTTTATGTCCTCATTGTTTTTCTTTTTGTCTTTTCCTCTGCCTATGGCATACGCATTTTCGACAGTTTTCTCTACATCTGCCTTAAGCGATATTTGTGATGCAGGAAGATTGAATTTTGTTCCCTCGCATTCAAAGTCAAGCACCATATCAGAAGAAAAGGCAGCATGACCTTCAAGTGCGGTCTTTGCCTGAGAAACGGTCATACCTCCAAGCTCTATGCCCGACACGCTCACGCCCTCGGCAATAACATCTGCCCTGCCGCCTATAACGCCAAAGCCCAAAAGGCAAGCAAACACAACTATAACAGCAAGTATAGCTATAAGCACATACCTTGCCTTTACAAAAAAAGCTTTCATCAACAATACCTTCCTTAAACGAGTTTCTAACCCAGTATGCCTTAAATTTACATTTATCTTATATATAATACTCAAACACAGCTTATCCTAGTCGCCAAAAATGAAAATATTTGGCGGACTCAAAATTTTAAGTCCGCCAAAGTTTATTACAATCAATCGTTGTAAGCTTTTGCCATTCTCTTGTAGGTTTCGTATCTCTCTAAGAGATCCTTTTCTGCCTTGGCAAAAATCTCTCCTGCTATATCCGGATATGCCTTCTGGAGCATGAGGTAACGGTTTTCTCCCATAAGGAAGTCTGTAACCTTGCCTGTGGGCTCCTTGGAATCGAGCTGGAAGGGGTTCTTGCCTTCTTCAGCCAATGTGGGGTCATATCTCCAGAGATGCCAGTAGCCTGTATCTACAGCCTTCTTCTCTTCGGCAATAGAGTTTGCCATATTGCCCTTTGCCTTGATACCGTGGTTGATACAAGGAGCATAAGCAATAATGAGTGAAGGACCATTGTAAGCTTCTGCCTCTCTTATAGCCTTGAGTGCCTGTGCGGGGTTAGCACCAAGAGCAATCTGAGCTACATATACATAGCCGTAGGTGGTGCCTATCATACCAAGGTCTTTCTTCTTAACCTTCTTACCGGAAGCTGCAAACTTAGCAACAGCACCTGTAGGTGTAGCCTTGGAGGACTGACCGCCTGTGTTGGAATAAACCTCGGTATCTACAACAAAGATGTTGATATCTTCGCCCGAAGCTATTACATGGTCAAGACCGCCGTAACCGATATCGTATGCCCAGCCGTCTCCACCGAATACCCACTGAGATCTCTTAACAAGGAAGTCTACTCTGTCTGCAATTTCCTTGATAGCGGGGTTTGTCATATCTTCTGCACCGATGAGTGCTTCGATATCTTTAGCTGCTGCCTTGGAAGCTGCAGCATCGTCCATGCCTGCAATCCAAGCCTTGAAAGCTTGTGCAAGTTCAGGCTTAACAGCATCCATTACGCTTTCCATTCTCATTTTGAGAGTGTTTCTGATCTTCTGGTTAGCCTTAACCATACCAAGACCAAATTCCGCGTTGTCTTCGAAGAGGGAGTTAGCCCAAGCGGGACCCTTGCCCTCTGCATTCTTTGTATAAGGCATAGAAGGTGCAGATCCGCCCCAGATGGAAGTACATCCGGTAGCATTTGCAACCATCATTCTGTCGCCAAAGAGCTGAGTGATAAGCTTGATATAAGGTGTTTCACCGCAGCCTGCACAAGCGCCGGAGAACTCGAGCATAGGCTGAGCAAACTGAGAATTCTTAATGTTCTTTGCTATGTCGATTTCGTCCTGCTTGGAGGGAACTGTCATAGCATAATCCCAGTTGGGAACCTGATCGTACTGGCTGTCGATGGGGTTCATTTCAAGTGCATCCTTAGGACAAACCTGAGCACAAACACCGCAACCAAGACAGTCAAGTGTGGAAACCTGAATGCGATACTCTTTGCCTTCGAAGCCTGTAGCCTTGAGTGTATTAAATGCTTCGGGCTTATTAGCTGCTTCTTCTTCTGTTAAGAGAACAGGTCTTATAGCTGCGTGAGGACAAACGAGTGAACACTGGTTACACTGAATACACTTGTCGCTAATCCATGTGGGAACATCTACCGCAACGCCTCTCTTCTCATAAGCGGAGGTACCTGTTTCAAATGTACCGTCTTCTATTCCGAGGAATGTGCTTACGGGGAGCTTGTTACCTCTCTGTGCGTTTACGGGGTCTACGATATTCTTTATGAATGCAGGTCTTGAAGTGTCATCTGCAGCTTCATCCTTTGCATCCTTCCAGGAGGAGGGAACTTCTATCTTCTTAAGAGCTTCAATAGCGCCATCAACTGCTGCGCAGTTCATATTAACTATTTCGTCACCCTTCTTACCGTAGGTCTTCTTTATAGCAGCCTTTATAAGAGTTACAGCTTCTTCAAAGTCTATAACCTTAGCAAGCTTAAAGAAAGCACTCTGTGTTACCATGTTTATTCTGTTGGGTCCAAGACCCACCTTAACGGCAACATCTACAGCGTTTATTGTGTAGAACTCGATTTCGTTTTCTGCAAGGTATCTCTTAACGGATGCAGGGAGCTTTTCTTCGAGCTCTTCGGGAGTCCATACACAGTTAAGAAGGAATGTTCCGCCCTTCTTTAAGCCTTCGAGAATATCATACTGATTAAGGTATGCAGGCTTGTGACATGCAATATAGTCTGCTTCATCGAGAAGATAAGTAGACTTAATGGGCTTCTTACCAAATCTTAAGTGAGACATGGTAACACCGCCGGACTTCTTGGAGTCGTAATCAAAGTATGCCTGTGCATAAAGATCGGTGTTATCGCCTATAATCTTTATAGCGTCCTTGTTGGCACCAACTGTACCGTCGGAACCGAATCCCCAGAACTTACATCTGGTTGTACCCTCGGGAGCTGCATTAACCTTTGCAGGAAGCTCAAGGGAGAGATTTGTAACGTCATCCACGATACCGATTGTAAAGCCGTTCTTGGGCTCTTTTGCATCAAGATTATTGAATACTGCAACAATCTGAGTAGGTGTGGTATCCTTGGAACCAAGACCGTAACGACCGCCCACGATAACGGGAGCTTTCTTGTGGCCATAGAAGAGGTTGCAAACATCAAGATAGAGAGGCTCGCCGAGTGAACCGGGTTCCTTTGTTCTGTCGAGAACTGCAATCTTCTTAACTGTCTTAGGAAGAACATCAAAGAAATATTTTGCAGAGAAAGGTCTGTAGAGGTGTACCTTAACAACACCAACCTTTTCGCCTGCAGCATTTAAATAATCGATTGTCTCTTCGATTGTTTCGCATACAGAGCCCATAGCTACGATAACCTTTGTAGCATTGGGAGCACCATAGTAGGTAAAGGGTGCATAGTCTCTGCCTGTAATCTTGGAGATTTCCTTCATGTAGTCTGCTACTACATCGGGCACTTCGTTGTAGAACTTGTTGGATGCTTCTCTGCCCTGGAAATATATATCGGAGTTCTGAGCTGTACCACGGAGTACGGGATGCTCGGGATTTAATGCATTGTCCTTGAACGCCTTTAATGCGTCATAGTCTATAAGACCCTTTAAGTCTTCGTAGTCCATAAGTTCAATCTTCTGGATTTCGTGAGATGTTCTGAAACCATCGAAGAAGTGAAGGAAGGGAACTCTGCTCTTAATAGAAGCTAAGTGAGCTACACCGCCGAGGTCCATAACTTCCTGTACGGAGCCTGATGCGAGAAGCGCAAAGCCTGTCTGACGGCAAGCCATAACATCCTGATGGTCGCCGAATATGTTAAGAGCGTGAGCTGCAAGAGCTCTTGCACTAACGTGGAAAACTGTAGGAAGAAGCTCACCTGCAATTTTGTACATGTTGGGTATCATAAGAAGAAGACCCTGAGAAGCTGTGAAGGTTGTTGTAAGAGCACCAGCCTGAAGTGAACCGTGAACTGCACCTGCGGCACCTGCCTCAGACTGCATTTCCACAACGTCAACTGTCTGACCAAAGATGTTCTTTTCGCCTCTTGCACTCATTTCGTCTACAACTTCTGCCATTGTAGATGACGGAGTGATTGGGTAGATAGCAGCAACTTCTGTAAACGCATATGATACATATGCGGCAGCGTTGTTACCATCCATGGTTTTGAATTTCTTTGCCATGTGTAATGACCTCCTAATTGTATTTTAATGTGAAACATAATTAACCTTACTAATTATAGCACAACTTTAGCGGGATTTCAAACTATTTTTTTAACCAAAGCGCATATTTTAGGGCTTTTTTTGTAATTTTGTTGAATTTTTATAATTTTGCACAGTTCATATATGCAATTTTATCCTTTTTTTGGGTTTTTTGTGTAGCCATTTTTTTATTTTTGTGTTATTATAGTAAAAAACAAGCACTTGTTAAGGAGGTGAAGATATGGCTTTTGACGGAATTGTGGTTCACACCATAGCAAATGAGCTGGATTCTCTTTTGTCGGGCGGAAGAATAGACAAAATACATCAGCCCGAAAAAGACACAATAACCCTAGCCATCCGCACACGAAACGGTGCATACAAACTGCTCCTTTGTGCAAATGCATCTTATCCCAGAGTGCATCTTATGTCGGGGAGTATGGAAAACCCCAAAAAAGCACCTATGCTCTGTATGCTTATGCGAAAGCACATAGGAAGCGGCAAGATACTTAAGATTGAGCAGGTAGATTTTGAAAGAATTATAAAAATTCATATAGAAAGCCACGATGAAATGGGATACCTTGTCCACAAGGTACTAATATGCGAAATAATGGGCAAACATTCCAACATCATACTCACAAATGAAGATGGGAAAATAATAGACTCGGTGTACCATGTGGATCTTAGTGTAAGCAGTGTGCGTCAGATACTGCCCGGACTTATATATACTCCCCCTCCGTCGCAGGACAAACTAAATCCGCTAAAAGCAGAAAAAGAGGATATAAAATCCCACCTTACTAAAGACAGCACGCCCCTTTATAAAAAGCTTATGGATACCTACTTAGGCATAAGTCCCCTTATGGCAAGAGAGGCAGTGTTCCGTGCTACAGGCTGTACAGACCTGTTAGGAGAAGATGCAACGAGCGAGCAAATAGACAAAACAGCTTATATATTCCATATGATGCTTCAAAATGCCTTGGAAGGAAATCTTTTGCCGCAAATAGCATCCGAAAAGGATTTGGGAAAGCTCATAGATTTCAATGCACTCGGCATAAGCCAGTACGAATCTATGGCAAACATCCTTTCGTTTGATACAGTAAACGAGGCGGCAGAGACCTTTTACCTCAAAAAATCCTCTATGCAGAGTATGAAGCAAAAAAGCTCTGACCTTATGAAGTTTGTTTCAAACAGCATCGACAGGTGCCAAAAGAAACTGCAGATTCAGGAGGAAACTTTGGAAAAGTCCAAAAATATGGACAAGTACAAAATTTCGGGAGACCTCATAACTGCCAATATATACAGAATTAATCAAGGCGACAGAGAGCTTGTCTGCACCAACTTCTACAGTGAAGATGGTAAGGAAATTACAATAGCTCTCAAAGAGGAACTAACTCCATCACAAAACGCCCAGCTTTACTATAAAAAATACAACAAAGAAAAAACCGCCAAGGAGCAGACTTTAAAACAGAAAGAATTAAACTTAAAGGAAATAGACTATCTTGAATCTGTAAAGGAAGCGATAGAAATTGCCGAATCTACAGACGAAATTGCCATGATTCGCGCTGAACTTACAGACGGCGGATATCTAAGGGCGAGGTCATCCAAAAAAGATAAGAAAAAAACCTCTGTGCCCCATCCTATGCACTTTGTGTCGGATGACGGCTACGACATCTATGTAGGAAAAAACAATATCCAGAACGACTATGTAACCTTAAAGCTGTCCCGAAGCACAGATATATGGTTCCACACAAAGAGCATCCACGGCTCGCACGCCATTGTGTGTACACCAGATGCTATGCAGGTTCCCGACAGGACATATATGCAAGCGGCATCGCTTGCGGCATACTACAGTAAGGCAAGGGCATCTAAGAGCGTGCCCGTTGATTATACTGAGGTAAAGAACGTAAAAAAACCCTCGGGTGCAAAGCCGGGTATGGTGATATATGTAAATTATAACACGATTTATGCCGACCCCGACGAAGAACTGGCAAAAAGGCTGGCCGCCAAGTGATATTTTTCATTAAATATATATAAAAATCAAAAAAATCTCAAATTTTACTTGATTTTTAAAAAATAGTATGGTAGAATACACATTATGTTGATAAATATGTCATTGGAGGTGAAATTATGCCTAATATCAAATCCGCAAAGAAGAGAGTTTCTGTTATTAAGACAAAGACCTTAAGAAATCAGATTATTAAGACTAACTTAAAAACTTGCATAAAGAAGTTCGAAGAATGTGTAGCGGGCAACGATGCACAAGGTGCAGTTGAGGCTTGCAAATTGGCATTCAAGAAGATAGACCAGGCAGTTAGCAAGGGTATTCTTCATAAGAACACTGCATCCAGAAAGAAATCTCAGCTTTCCGCTAAGCTCAACAAGATTAGCGCATAAGTAAGTAAATAGTTTTCAACTATGTAGAGAGTCGCAGACGCGACTCTCTTTTTATTTTCCTTACACTCGCACCCCTTCGGCCAGATCAGAGTAATATCGGCTGAAGCTGTTTCCCCTCCAAAGCCATCTCCAACGTTTCGGGGATTTTTGTCATATCCGCAACAAGAGATTGTGGCTTTTTAAGGCAGTCATCCTGACCAAAGGGAACAAAATATATATTTCGTCCCGTCATGAGAGTGCCGATATTTTTGGCATTTGTGCCAAGGCCATCATTTGTTGACACTGCAATTATAAGCGGTCTTTGGTTTCTTAAATTTGCCTTTACTGCCATAGAAACGCAAGAATCTGTAACGCCGTTTGCAATCTTTGCCAAGGTGTTTCCTGTGCATGGCGCTACTACAAGAGCATCAAGATAAGCCTTGGGGCCGATAGGTTCGGCATTTCTTATGGTGTTTATAATCTTGTTTTTCGTGGTGCTTTCAAGAAATTCCATAAAATCGCTGGCTTTGCCAAAACGGGTATCCGTAGAGGAGGCAACCTCGCTCATAATGGGATAAACCTGTGCACCCATTTCACATAGCTTTGCCACCTGGGGCAAAACAAGGGAAAAGGTGCAAAAAGAGCCGCATAGGGCAAAGCCGATTTTCTTTCCCTCTATTGTCATAATGTTCAAATCCCCTCTGTGTTTTTTGCCTCTGTATATTCAAGCATACGCTCTGCCGCCTGTGCAGCGGCGATGCCTGCAGAACGCGGTGCACTTTTTTTAGGGATTCCCGGAAGATATAAGAGCTTAAGACCTAGTTTTTCGAATATGTCCTTTGGAACATATCCGGGGCGTTGGGAAAGGTCTAAAGTGACTGAATCCTTTTTTAAGGTAGACAAAAGCTCTATAGGAAATATGTGTGCAGGGACGGTATTTACCACTGCATCGTACCTTGACAAATCCTTAAGAGAGCTTACTACTGTGTGACCTCTCATCGAAAAGAAGGTTCTTTGCACATCCGAGCGGGCATATACATCGGTTTTGCAAGGCATACCCGAGGTGAGTGCACAAAACGCCTTGGCAATTCTGCCTCCGCCCACTACCAGAATACGCATACCGCAAATGGATATGTCGGTATTTTGTATGAGGGTGCTAAGTGCTCCCTCGGCAGTGTAGAGAGCATTCTGAGTCTGAAATATTTCATCCTCGGAATAATCAAACGCCTTTATTTCGTGCTCCTGCGCAAGGAGTATATCATTTTTAGATAGTCTTCCGCCAAAGAGATATGCTCCTCTTTTAATATACGACAAAAGCTCATTAAAGCTTATGGCTCCGTCGTCCAAGGACACAAAGCCATCCTTTAGTGCCGGAAGGCCCAAAAACACCGTGTCGCAAACCCGGGCATTTTCTACTCTTTCGCCCCTTTCTTCCAGACCGAAAGTATATACCTTGTATCCCGCCGCTCTGAAGTAATCTGCAATATATCTGAGGCGTAAATCTGCCCCGCAAACAAAAACACTATCCAAAGCCATCCCTCCTAAAAAGTACATTGTCATAATATGCCCCGGGGTGAGTTTTTGTGCAAAAAAACACAGACCTTCAATATTGAAGGTCTGTGCACAAATCTTTTGGTGTTTGTTTATCTTGTAACTGACTTTATTGCCTTTGCAAGCTGGTCGGGACACGAGGTTCCCTTCCCCGCGCAGTTGATGCCCTCAAGTGCCTTTATTACTTCGTCGGTAGTTCTGCCTTCGCAAAGCTTGGCAATTCCCTGTGAGTTGCCTGCGCATCCGCCGAAAAAGCGGACATTACTTACAATATCGTTTTCGATATCAAATGTTATTTGCATGGAGCACACTCCAAGCGGATTGTAGGTATGTGTCATAATCAGTTCTCCTTTATATTCACTACACTGTTTTGGTTTATTTCATTGTAGCTGTTTTCGTATATATCAAATGTGCATCCCTTGTAGCTTGCTGCATACACATTTGTTTCGTACATTTCGTCAAACTCCTCTGTAAGAAGCTTGCCCATAGCGTTTTCGAGTTCCTGTGCACCAATCTGAGAGTCTGCATTCATAAGAATTCCAAGCGGAACAGACACACCTGTACACACGCCAAGAGGTATGTAGGAATTATCCTCTGCAAAATCGTACTCGGAAAACGCATACCATATATTTTCTTCACCGAATCTATAGAGGGGTCCGTCTGCCCAGAGGCTTTCGGTCATATTGCCCTTTTTGGCTTCTATTTCATCTCTTGTAAGTCCCAAAAGACTCATCCAGGACGAATCAATCTTAAGTGCAATTTCCTCCTCTTTTTCCTCTTGCTCTTTAATTTGGGTGTCTTTTTCTTCCTTGATATCGGTTTTTGTTTCCAAAACCTCTTCATCTACAGAAGCTGTATCGGCACCGCAGGCTGAAAAAACGAAAAGGCACAAGACGAGCATCAAAATAAATAATTTTTTCATACTCTTTACTCCTGTTCTTTATTATCTGTGTTCTTCTGGTTTTTATGATTTGCAGAGTAAACCTTGTATGCAAATCCGCCAAAGGCGATTAGTGTAATTACAAACACCGCCGCAGTGTATGCTCCCACCTCGAGCACAACCACAGCACTTAAGGCAAGTATTGAGGTTATTACATAGAGTATGGCAACTGTCTGCTTCTGCGAAAAGCCCATATCCATAAGCTTGTGATGGAGATGTCCTCTGTCGGGAGCCATAATAGGTTTTTTGTTCCATATTCGGCGCACAATGGCAAAGGCGGTATCAAATATGGGAAGTCCCAATATAAGAAACGGTACGATAAACGAAATTACCACATAGCCCTTGAAAAGCCCCTGTATACACACGATGGAGAGCATATATCCCAAAAGAGTAGAGCCTGTGTCACCCATAAAGATTTTTGCAGGGTTAAAGTTGTACGGCAAAAAGCCAAGGCATCCGCCGGCAAGAGCCGCCGCAAGAAGTGCCACCTGCATTTCGCCTGCAAGTATTGCTATAAAGAAAAGCGAAAATGTGGCAATTGACGAAACACCCACCGCCAGACCGTCAAGCCCGTCTATGAGGTTAACTGCATTTGTAACGCCCACAATCCAAAGGATTGTTATGGGGTAGGCAAAATTCCCAAGGCTTAAGATTCCGCTTTCACTTACAAAGCCGGGAACACTTATATATTCTATTACAATGCCATGGCTTACCACGATTATAGCCACCAAAAGCTGAACCAAAAACTTGATTTTGGCTCCGAGCTGTTTAACATCGTCTACTATGCCAAGCGAAACGATTATAAGCGAGCCCACAAGTATGCCCCTTAGCTGTGTGTCCACAGGAGCAAAGCACAGGATGCTTATAAGAAAGCCGTAGAATATGGCAAGTCCGCCCATACGGGGTATAGGATGGTCGTGGACTCTTCTTTCGTCGGGGATATCCACTGCACCGATTTTGTATGCAAGAATTTTTACAAAAGGCGTTGCAATAAGCGACACGCCGAATGCAAGGCTAAAACACAGTATAAGTTTTGTAATATCCATCTAAAATTACCTCAATTTAGAAGCTTCTGTCCACGAAGCCAAGCTTTCTCTTGACCTTACTTAATGTTCTGTCAGAAATCCTCATAGCCCTTTGTGCACCGGTTTTATAAATCTGTTCCAGATAATCCTTGTTTGCACGGATTTTCTCGTATCTTTCGCGGATGGGTTTGAGCTCATCTGCAACAACCTCTCCCACTGCCATCTTAAAGTCGCCATATCCCTTGCCGTCAAATTCACGCACGGTTTCTTCGGGAGTTTTGCCTGTGATGGCACAATAAATATTTATGAGGTTATTTATACCCGCCTTACCCTCTCTGTAGGCAATTTCGCCCTCGGAGTCGGTAACTGCCTTTTTGAACTTACGCATTATTGTATCCTTGTCGTCCAATATAGACACAAAGCCGTTAACATTGGGGTCGGATTTACTCATTTTGCTTGTTGGCTCCTGAAGGCTCATAATCCTTGCCCCTTCCTTGGGGATGAAAGGCTCAGGGATAGTAAACACATCTCCGTAGATGTTGTTAAATCTTCCGGCTATATCTCTTGCAAGCTCCAGATGCTGTTTCTGGTCCACGCCCACAGGCACAAGGTCAGTCTTATACAAAAGTATGTCGGCTGCCATAAGCACAGGATAGGTAAAAAGACCTGCATTTATATTATCCTCGTGCTTTGCACTTTTATCCTTGAACTGTGTCATACGGGAAAGCTCGCCCATATATGTAAAGCAGTTTAAAATCCACGAAAGCTCCGCGTGTGTTGACGCGTGCGACTGGAAGAAAACTATATTTTCCTCGCCGTCTATGCCTGCTGCAAGATACTGGCAAAGAAAGTCCATACATCTTTTTCTAAGCTCCTGCGGGTTTTGTCTTACTGTGATGGAATGAAGGTCAACCACCGAGAATATGCAGTTGTAATCCTTTTGAAGCTCCACCCAGTTTTTGAGTGCTCCCACATAGTTGCCAAGGGTAATACAGCCTGTGGGCTGAATTCCGCTGAATATCGTCTTTTTATTTTCCATCTTTTTACTCTCCCAGCTTTTCTTTAATAAGGTCTCCAAGAATGTGAATACCCTTTTCTATATCCTCGTTTGTTGCGGTAGAGAAGTTTAATCTAAATGAGTTGCAAGGCGCCTCCAAATCTACCATACAGGTGCTTCCGGGCACAAAAGCAACCTTTCTTTCCACAGCCTCCTGGAATATAGGCTTTGCATCCACTCCCTCAGGAAGTGTACACCAAAGGAATATACCGCCCTCGGGACGGGTGTACTTAACATACGAGGGGAAATATTTTTCTATGGCAGAGAGCATTACAGAGCATTTTTCTCCGTAGAGGTCACAGCTCTTTTGTATGTGTGCTTCAAAATCGTAGTTTGTTATAAAGTCCGCACAGAGCATCTGCATCATAAGTGTGGTGTGAACATCGTTAACCTGCTTTACCACCACTATTCTGTCCATTATATCTTCGTGACAGCACACAAAACCAACTCTTATACCGGGCGAAAGTGTCTTTGAAAAAGAGCCTACATATATAACTCTTCCGCTCTCGTCCATAGACTTTATGCTAGGCACCGCCTCGCCTGCAAAACGAAGCTCGCCGTAGGGGTTGTCCTCTATCATATAGCAGTCGTACTTTTCGCAGAGTTCCAAAAGCTTTTTTCTCTTTTCTATTGACTGTGTAACGCCTGTGGGGTTCTGGAATGTGGGGATTGTGTATATGAGCTTTATGTTCTCTCTTTTGAGTATTTCTTCTACTTTGCCTACATCTATACCATCGTCTGTCATCTCCACGCCAAAGAGCTTTGCGTTGTATGAACGAAAGGCATTGAGTGAGCCTATAAAACTCGGTTCTTCTACTATTATACCCTCGCCGTCATTTACAAGAGCCTTGCAGGCAAGGTCTATCGCCTGCTGTGCACCTGTTGTGATAACTACCCTGTCAAAAGACTTTGGTATATTGTCTTTTTGAAGTCTTTTTGTAACTATATCCACAAGAGGTGCATAGCCCTCTGTAACGCCGTACACAAGAGCAGACTTGCCCTTTTCGCTTATAATATTTTGCAAAAGGGTGTTTATCTTGTCCAAGGGAAAAAGCTCAGGAGAGGGAATTCCTCCTGCAAAGCTTATTATATCCGCCTTGCCTACCATCTTAAATATCTCTCTTATTGCAGAAGCTTTGAGATGTGTTACTCTCGAAGCGAGTGACGACTGAATATCCATTTTAAACCGCATCCTTTCAATATGTAGCAGTATATTTTATAATCATATTATCCTTAATTATAAACC
>JAZNFW010000067.1:0-2005 GCA_045576175.1 Clostridia bacterium
ATATGTCTATGGTTGTTTTGCTTGATATGTGTCCGAGTATAGTGGATAGTGTTTTGATATCCATTCCGTTTCCTACCGATGTGGTTGCGAAGGTGTGGCGGAGGTCATGGAATCTTACTTTTTTGCATTCAGCTCGTTCTAATACCACTTGCATCTGGTGATACACCGCCGATGGATCTCTTGGCATTCCTTCGACTCTCGGCGATGGGAACATCCACTCTGAATCTACCGTCTTCTTGTATTCTTTTAGTATGTTCAGTATATTTGGTGGCAGGATTATGCTTCGTATGGAGTCCTTTGTTTTAGGCTCTGTTATTATCAGTTTGCCCTTTACTCGGCTAACTTGTCTTCCTATATCTAACTGTCCTGTATCGAAGTTTAGGTCTTTCCATTTGAGTGCCATATCTTCGCCTCGTCTCATTCCTGTTGCGAGTACCATTATGAAGATTTCGTAGTAACCGTCATATTTGGCTTGTATGAAGAATCTTTTCAGTTCTTCCTTACTTAGCACTTGCATCTCTCTTGCTTTCTTTGGTGGCAGTTTACATCCTACAGCAGGGTTTGTTTTGATTAGTCCATCATCTACTGCCCTTTGCAGTGCCGTTCTGCAGTTTGCGTGGCAACTCCTGACTAATCTGTCGGAGAGTCCTTTGCCGAGGGTGTCGGCATATCTTAGTCTGCCACTCTGCTTGAGGTCCGTGTAGAATTTTTGCAGGTCATTCTGTGTTAGTTTATTGAGGGGTATATCTCCGAGTTTCGCTATTATGTGTTTGTATATTCTTGATTCATATCCCTCTTGGGTAGTTATTTTCAGTCCTATCTTGCAGTAGTATTGATACCAGAAGTCTATCCATTCTCCGAAGGGCATACTGCTTTTGACTCGATTCCGTCTTGTGATGCCGATTTTGTCCTTGAGTTTATTAAGCTTTTGATTGCATTCGCTCTCCGTTTTGGCAAGGACATTCTTTGTTATCGGCAAGCCTTCTATATCGTAATCTACTACAATTCTGCCTTCCCATCGGCCATCCTTTCGTAGCCTTATCGTACCTTCGCCGGGTTTTCTCTTTTTCTTTGCCATTTTATCATCTCCTCTCATATTATTTCGTCTAAGAAGCTCCCGACTATTTCGGATGCTCTCTTTTGCATATCGCCTGTCACATGGGTGTATGTATCTACTGTGAAGCTTGCGTTTGTGTGACCGAGTATTGTTGACAGTGTTATCGCATCCACTCCTGTTGCTAATGCATGTGTTGCGAAGGTGTGCCGGAGGTCGTGGAAGGATATGTTCGGCAGATTCAGTTTACTTAAGAAGCTTTTCGCTTTCCTGTATGCTGCAGGCGGTGCTATGGGCAGCTTTGGATTCAGGATGTTCGGGAATATCCATTCTGATATCCGTTTCCTATTTCGGAGTCTGTCTGCCGTTATCTTAGGCAGGAGGATTTTTCTCTTGCTTTCGTCCGTCTTAGGTTCACCCTCATATATTTCGCCGCCTTTTAGCAGGGATATGCTTGTCTTAATTCTTATGACACCTTCTTTTTCATCGAAGTCTTTCCATCTTAGTCCGCATATTTCTCCTCGTCTTAAGCCGGTGGTTAATTCGAGGTAGAAGAAGTCACCCCATTCTTCGTCACTATCTATAGCTTGCATCAGTATGTCAAGTTCTGCGTTGTTCAGTACCTGAAGGTCTTTCTTCTTTTTCTTCGGTCTTTTTGTTTTCTTGGTAGGATTCTTTGGGATAAGGTGATTGTTTACCGCTATCTCCATTGCTCTGTGTAGTGTAGCGTGTATGTCTATGATGGTGTTATCCGCAAGTTCGTGTCCGTACACAGGGTGTTCCTTGATTCTGCCTGTCTTCTTTAGTTTGACATACATTCTCTGCACCTCGTTTGTACTCAGGAAGGCAAGCTTCTTTTTGCCGATATGCGGTCTGATATATGTGTTGACGATTCTTCGATGCCTTTCTACTGTTTGAGGTCTGATTGTTCCGGGCAGGTATTCTGTGAGC
>JAZNFW010000068.1:0-9405 GCA_045576175.1 Clostridia bacterium
CACAATAATAGTCTTTTCCCTGTAAAAATTCAGTATGATATAAATGTGAAAGGATGATTATATTGCTAGTTCCGGTTTTACTCTTTATCGTAGGATTAATTCTGCTTATTAAAGGCGGAGATTGGTTTGTAGACGGTGCCACAGGATTGGCACATCGCTTCCGTATTCCCGAAATACTTATAGGAGCAACTGTTGTGTCTATAGGAACAACACTTCCGGAGGTAATGGTTTCGGCAGGGGCGGCTTTTTCCGGCCACAGCGAAATCGCATATGGTAATGCAATAGGCTCTATCATATGCAACACATCGCTTATTGCGGCTATTACCATAGCTATCAAACCGGCAAAGATAGAGAGAAAACCGCTTGTACTTCCTGTAATATTTTTCTTTGTTGCAGCTGTGTTTTATGCTCTTGTTGCATATGTCAGCGGCACATTTTCAAGACTTGTGGGTGCTATACTCGTAGTGCTTTTTGCAGTTTATATGACACTTTCTACTATTCAGGCAAAGAAAAGCATAAGTGGCACTACTTCAAAAGAAGAAAACGACAAATCAGCTGATAAAGGCTCTTTATACAAGGATCTGGCACTTCTTGTTATAGGTGCGGCAGTAATAGCTGTGGGTGCAGATCTTCTTGTGGACAATGGTACTATTATCGCCAAGGAGCTCGGCGTTCCCGAAACAGTTATTGCACTCACTTTTGTGGCGCTTGGAACATCTCTTCCCGAGCTTGTTACAGCCATAACCTCTCTTGTAAAGGGCCACGGTGCGTTGTCGCTTGGAAATATAATTGGAGCCAACCTGTTTAATCTTGTTCTCGTAAGCGGTGTAGCTACTGTTATCCGCCCCTTTGATGTACCCAATATGACATCTCTTGTAGTGGATATACCTGTTATGTTTGCGGTTATGATGCTCATGGTTATTCCGTCTTTAATTCGCGGTAAGCTTTCCAGAGTTCAGGGAATACTTCTTCTTGCAATATACACAGTTTTCTGCATCTTCCAGTTTGTTTGATAAGGGCGATTTGATAATAAAAAACACTTGAAAAAATCCCCGAAATGTTATATGATAATATAGGTGGCATGTACTGTAGGTTGTTGTCCTCCGGTATGTGCCATTTGTTTTACAAACGATTATATAAGCACAACATATTTTTGTGCTTTATTATGAGGTGTTTTTGTGTATTTAAAGAGTATCAAAATGCAGGGCTTTAAGTCCTTTGCAGACAAAATTGATCTTGAATTCGGTCAGGGTATAACTGCTATTGTAGGCCCCAACGGAAGCGGAAAGAGTAATGTTTCTGATGCCATCCGCTGGGTACTTGGCGAGCAAAGTGCCAAGAGCCTCAGAGGCAGCAAGATGGAGGATGTTATTTTTGCGGGAACGCAGAAAAGAAGTCCTCAGGGCTTTGCTCAGGTTACTATTACCTTAGACAATTCCGATGAGTTGTTTAATGTAGATCAAAAGGAATTAAAGGTCACAAGGCGTGTTACCCGAAGCGGCGAGAGTGACTACTATATAAATGACGCACCCTGCAGACTCAAGGATGTCCATGAGCTTTTTATGGACACAGGTCTTGGCAAGGAGGGTTATTCCGTCATTGGTCAGGGTAAGATTGACCAGATTCTGTCCTCCAAGGCAGATGAGAGAAGACACATTTTCGAGGAAGCCTCGGGGATAACCAAATACAAATATCGCAAGCTGGAATCCGAAAAAAAGCTTTTGCAAACAGACGAAAACCTCATAAGAATAAAAGATATATTGGTAAATCTTGAAGAGAGAGTTGAGCCTCTTCGTATTCAATCCGAAAAAGCAAAGAAATATCTGGATTTGAGAGAGGTGTTAAAGAACCTTGATATCAATATTGCAATACGCAATATCGATAAGCAAAGACAAAACCTCGAAGAAGGTAAAAAGAAATTTACAGATACATACAGTCAGCTCACAGATGAGAAGCTTCGTCTGGACCTTATAAGCGAGCAGATAAGTGCCAAGGCAGACCAATTAAGCGAGGTAAACGAAGAAATCAATCAGCTAAAGGAACAGAGCTTTGCACTTGAAAAGGAAAACGAAAACATCCGCGGAAAGATAGAGATACTTAAAAACGATATCAAAAACAACTCCGAAAATGCTGTCCGTTGGAAATCGGACGCAGGCATTATAGAAGAAAAGCTATCCCTTGCGGATGTGAGCATAAAAAACAGCGAGGATGCTATATCCGAGAGCGAAAAGCTAAAAGCCTCTCTGGAAGAAAAGCTTGGCGAATGCGACAAAAAAATAGCTCTTTATGATGCACAAATAGAAGAAAAACACACGCAGGCTGATGGGTACAAGTCAGAAATTGTAAGTATGTTAAACGAAATTTCTGCACTTAAGGCAAGAATATCCGGTCTTGAGCTTCTTTGCAAAAATTTCGATGACAGAAAGTCTGCTCTCGAGGACGAGCTTTTGGAAAAGACCAAGGCAAAAGAGGAAAACGAGAGCCTTCTTTCAAATGCAGAAAAGGACCTTTCTGATAACAATAACAAAAAACAAAATGCTCTTAATAAAATGGAGGAGCTAAAAAAAGAATACTTTGCATCAAGAGAAAATCTTGAGAAATCAAAACAGCTTCAAAACGAAAAGGTTACCGAACTAAACGGCAAGATCTCGAGAATAAGCCTTTTGGAAGATCTGGAAAAGGATATGGACGGCTATTCAAAAGGCGTCAAAAACATACTTTCGCAAAACATAAAAGGTGTGCACGGACTCGTCTCTAAGCTTTTAAGTGTTGAAGATAAGTATGTAACTGCAGTTGAAATTGCTCTTGGAAATATGATTCAGAACATCGTAGTAGAGGATGAAGACTGTGCAAAGGTGTGCATAGAGGAGCTAAAGGGTAGAAAGGGCGGAAGAGCCACATTTCTTCCCATAAGCTCCGTAAAGGGCGATCTTCTTAAAAACCCACCCGTATCCGATAAGGGTTACATAGGTCTTGCAAACGAGCTTATAACTTTTGACGAGGTGTATACATCAATATTTGCAAGTCTTCTGGGAAGATGCGTGGTTGTAGACAACATAGATAACGCCGTAAAAATGGCAAAGAAAAACGGCTACAAATTTAAAATCGTAACTTTAGACGGTCAGCTTATAAATGCAGGCGGTTCTATCACAGGCGGAAGCTTTTCCAAGAATCAGAGTCTTCTCGGCCGTTCCAAAGAAATAGAAAGACTTACACTGGAGACCAAGAAACTGCAAAAGACAGTTGATGATAACGACGAGGCTATTGCCCAATTGAAGCAGAAGATAGATGGTATGGCACAAACCAAGGCATCTTTGGAAGATGAGATAAATTCTTGCGAGCGTGAAAAGGTGCGTCTTGATGCTCAATGTGGAAACATAAGCCGAATTCTCGACGAATTAAATCACGCAATTTCTGTAATAACAAACGAAAACGGCGATATATTAAAGAGCATTTCCGATGTGGAAGAAGAGAGAATAAGTCTTGGCAAAAAAATATCCGAAAACGAAGAAGGCATAAAAGAGCTTCGTGCAAAATCGGACGAGATTGCCTATGAAGAAGAAAAGATTGCAGGGGAAAGAGATGCTTTCCAGGAGAGTATTCTTTCCGACAGAATCAGCCTTAGCACAGTAGATAAGGATATCGAGGCTGCCCACGCGGCAATATATTCTATGAGTGCAAACAAGAATTCTCTTTCTATGGAGCTTTCCTTAAAAAATAACGATATTCAAAACATATTTGCAATCAACGAAAAGCTCGAAAAGGATATCAGTACGCTCGAAGGAAACATCACCACCAATATAGAAATAATGGGCGAAATAGCCAAGAAGATAATTGACACCCAGAAGGGCTATGAGAGTGATGCAAATAAGCTTAAAAATATACAGAATTCTTTAAAAGAGCAAAACGAAACCATTTATCTTCTTCAGCAGGAATCAGCCAGACTGGAAGCTAAAAACTCCAGAATAGAGGCAGATGTGGAGAATGTTATAAATAAGCTCTGGGATGAATATGAGCTTACATATAACATAGCTCTCGAATACAAAAAGGCAGATTTTGATGTGAACTCTGCACAAAAGGAAGCATCTTCTTTAAGAAGTCAGATAAAGGCTCTTGGCAATATCAATATAGATGCCATAGAGGAATACAAAGAGGTTAAGGAAAAATTTGATTTCTTAAGTTCTCAGAAAGCAGATCTCGACGAGACCAAACTCAAGCTTGAAGATATAATAAAAAATATGGAAAGCGTAATGACCGAAAAGTTTATGGAAAACTTTGAAATCATTAAAGAGCGCTTTAACAGTGTTTTCTATGAACTGTTTGGCGGCGGTGCGGGCAGACTTACTCTAACCGACCCCGACAATGTACTGGAAAGCGGCATAGAAATTGAGGTTCAGCCTCCGGGCAAGAAGCTCCAGAATATGATGGTGCTCTCCGGCGGAGAAAAAGCACTTTCTGCAATTGCACTTCTCTTTGCTGTTCTGGAAGTTCGCCCCACGCCGTTTTGCATACTCGATGAGGTTGAGGCGGCACTCGACGAGAATAATGTTTACCGCTTTGCAGATTATATAGGCAAGTATTCCAAGAAGACTCAGTTTATAGTGGTAACTCACAGACGAGGAACTATGGAGGCTGCCGATATTATGTATGGTATAACAATGCAGGAAAAGGGTGTATCAAAGCTTCTCAAGCTTAAATTCGAAGATTTGGAGGACTACGAATAATGTCTATATTCGACAAGTGGAAAAAAGCAAACAGTCAGAATAGTGATGATATAGGCGAGGCGTATACTGAACCCGAGGTTGCAGTTTCCGAAGAAATTACAGATGGGCCTTTAACCGATGGGGTGCAAAACAAAGGGATGTTTTCCAAGCTCAAAATAGGTCTTGGAAAAACCCGAAGCGCTCTTAACGAAAAGCTCGACAGTGTACTCAAGGTATTTAAAAAAATTGACGATGAGCTGTACGACGAGCTTGAGGAAGCTCTTATTATGGCAGATGTGGGTGTAGATACATCTCTTTATATAATCGATGAATTAAAGGCTAAGGTAAAGGAAAAGAAACTCACCGAATCAGATGAACTAAAAGCGGAAATATCCGAAATTATTGCCGATATTTTAGGCGCAAACAGCAGCGATATGGCGCTTACAACAAATCCGTCCGTAATACTTGTTATAGGTGTAAACGGAGTGGGCAAGACCACATCCATAGGCAAGATGGCAGCAAGGTACATCGCACAGGGCAAATCCGTTATGCTCGGTGCGGCAGACACATTCCGTGCTGCGGCTATAGACCAGCTTAAAATTTGGGCAGACAGAGTGGGGGCAGATATCATAAAGCACGATGAAGGCTCCGACCCTGCCTCGGTTGTGTTCGACACTATATCTGCTGCCAAGGCAAAAAAGAGTGACATCATAATAATAGACACCGCAGGAAGACTCCACAACAAGAAAAATCTTATGGATGAGCTTTCTAAAATATCCAGAATTATAGACAGAGAGCTTCCCGGATGCTCCAGAGAGTCGCTTCTTGTATTGGATGCCACAACAGGACAGAACGCAGTCAATCAGGCAGAGCAGTTCAGCCAGAGTGCCGCAATAACAGGCATCATACTAACCAAGCTCGACGGAAGTGCCAAGGGCGGAATTGTGCTTGCAATAGCTCACGAGCATTCCATTCCTGTTAAGTTTGTGGGAGTGGGCGAGGGTATGGACGATTTGCAGACATTCGATGCTTTTGAGTTTGCAAAATCTATGATTGATTAAAATAATAGAAAAATACGAAAAAAGACTTGACTTTATAAGCAAAGTGTATTACAATATGTAAAGTGATTTGCTTGACAGTCAAGTTTTTTTTCTTGACAGAGGAGAGGAGTGCTGAAATTTGAAGGATTTTAATGTATCGCTTCTTATGGATTTTTACGGTAACCTTCTTCCCGAAAAGCAACGCGATATGCTTGAGCAGTACTATGGAGAGGATTTGTCCTTGTCCGAGATTGCTCAAAATAGCGGCATTACCCGTCAGGGAGTTCACGATAGTATTAAGCGTGCCGCAAATGAGCTTGAACGATATGAGCAAAAGCTCGGTCTTATATTAAGATTTTCCGATATCACCGATGCTGCGAACAAAATCAAGGCTCTGTTAAATGACAATCTGGATAAAAACGATAGTTTGTATCTCAAAGTTACTTCGCTTTTGGATACCATTATAGACGAAGCATAGTGTAAAGGAGGGTAAACCCTTGGCGTTTGAAAATCTTTCCGAAAAGCTCCAGAGTGCTTTCAAAAAGTTAAGAGGCAAGGGAACCATATCCGAATCCGACTTAAAAGCGGCTATGCGAGAGGTTAAACTCGCACTTTTAGAGGCGGATGTTAACTTTAAGGTAGTTAAGGATTTTATAAACAAAGTGTCCGAAAAGGCACTTGGCTCAAATGTGTTAGAGAGCCTTACACCTGCTCAGCAGGTTATAAAAATAGTAAATGAGGAGCTTACCTCCCTTATGGGCGGCGAGACCTCCAAGATAAATTTTGGTTCCAAAACTCCTGCGGTTATCCTTATGGTCGGACTGCAGGGTGCAGGTAAAACAACCACAAGTGCAAAAATAGGCGGCATACTAAAAAAGCAAGGCAAAAGACCAATACTTGCGGCTTGCGATGTGTATCGTCCTGCCGCAAGAAAGCAGCTCCAGGTGGTTGGAAGTCAGCTTGATGTACCTGTGTTTTCGGTAGATGACTCAAACGATGCTGTGGAAATTGCAAAGAAGGCATATGACCACGCAAGACACTACGGCAACGATGTCCTCATCATAGACACAGCCGGAAGACTTCACTTAAACGAGGAGCTGATGGACGAGCTTTGCGCCATAAAAGAGGCAGTAAATCCCTCGGAGATACTCCTTACTATAGATGCCATGACAGGTCAGGATGCAGTTAATGTGGCAGAGAGCTTCAACGAAAAGCTCGACATCACCGGTGTTGTCCTCACCAAGCTCGATGGCGACACAAGAGGCGGTGCTGCACTTTCTGTAAGAGCAGTTACCGGCAAACCCATAAAGCTCGTAGGTCAGGGCGAAAAGCTTTCCGATCTGGACTTTTTCTACCCCGACAGAATGGCATCGCGAATTCTTGGAATGGGCGATATGCTCACTCTCATAGACAAGGCTCAGCAAGCCTTCGATGAAAAGCAGGCAATTGGGCTTGAAAAGAAAATTCGCAAACAGACCTTTACACTGGACGATTATTTAGACCAGATGAAGCAAATGCGAAAGATGGGCTCCATGCAGGATATACTCGGTATGCTTCCGGGTGTAAACAAGCAGGCACTTGCCGGTGCATCATTTGACGAAAAGAAGATGGACCGCATACAAGCCATCATCACATCTATGACTCCCAAGGAGCGAAATGACCCGTCTATAATAAATTCCAGTCGCAAAAAGCGAATAGCAGACGGCAGTGGCACACAGGTTTACGATGTAAATCAGTTTTTAAAATCATTTGAACAAATGAAAAAGCTTATGAAACAATTTAGCGATCCCAAGAAAATGAGGCGTGCTATGGGCGGTCTCGGCAATTTTCTAAGATAGCATTTAAATATTGTTTATTAAATTTTTGGAGGTGAATTTTAATGGTTAAAATTCGTTTAAAGAGAATGGGTGCTAAAAAGGCTCCTTTCTACAGAGTAGTAGTAGCTGATTCCAGATATCCCAGAAACGGCAGATTTATCGAAGAAATCGGTACATTTGACCCCAAGACAGAGCCTTCTACAATCAAGATTGATGCAGAATTGGCTAACAAGTGGCTTGCAACAGGTGCTCAGCCTACAGATACTGTTAAGGAACTCCTTAAGATCAGCGGTATCATAAAATAATAGGCGGGAGGATTTGTTATGAAAGAATTGTTAGAATATGTAGCAAAGGCCCTTGTAGATTTTCCCGACGATGTTACTGTTACAGAAATTGATGGTGACAAAGTAACCACCCTTGAACTTCGTGTTAACGATAAGGATATGGGCAAGGTTATAGGAAAGCAGGGCAGAATTGCAAAGTCCATCCGTGCACTTATTAAGGCTGCCGCAGGCAGAACAAGTAAGCGTGTAGTAGTTGAGATAGTTCAATAATTCACTCTAATATGAGGCTTTTTAGCCTCATATTTTTGTAGACGGGAGATAAGCTTATGAAAACTCTTATCGATGTAGGCGAAATTGTAAATACCCACGGACTAAAAGGTGAGGTCAAGGTAAATCCGAGGACCGATGCACCCGAGGTTTTTGAAATGTTTAAAACTGTATATTTAAAGGACGAAACCTCGTATAAGGTAAAGGGTGTAAGATACCAAAAAAACTGTGTTCTTTTGAAGCTTTCGGGCATAGATGATGTGGATGAAGCTGAGAGACTCAGGGGCAGTGTGCTCTATGTGGAAAAAGATTTGTTCTCATCTCTTCCTTCAAACACCTATCTTGTGGCAGACATTGTGGGGCTCACAGTAAGGGACAAGGAAAGAAACTACGGAGTTATTAAAGATGTTATAACCACAGGTAGCAACGATGTTTATGCAGTAAGAGGAGATGACGGTAAGTTTATATATGTGCCTGCCATCAAATCTGTGGTGCTTGAGATAAATGTCGAAGAGGGCTTTGTAGAGGTAGAAATGCCAAAGGGCCTTTTGGATTGAGGTAGAATTATGCGTTTTCATGTGCTTACGCTTTTTCCCGAGATGTTTGACGGCGTACTCCACGCAAGTATGCTTGGCAGAGCGGAGAAGAAGAGCGTTCTGGAGTTTAATATAATAAACATTCGTGACTTTGCCGTAAATAAGCATAAGAGGGTAGATGACTATCCATATGGCGGTGGCAGAGGTATGGTAATGCAGGCAGAGCCTATATATAATGCCTACTGTAATGTGTGTAGGAACGCCGACACAAAACCCCATGTGGTATATATGTCGCCAAAGGGCAAGGTGCTCACACAAGAAAAGGCTGTTGAATTAAGCTCTCTTGATGAAATTGTAATACTGTGCGGGCACTACGAGGGTGTTGACCAGCGCATTATAGACGAGATTGTGGATGAGGAAATCTCTATAGGAGACTATGTATTAACCGGTGGAGAAATTCCGGCTATGGTTTTAATAGACAGTGTCAGTCGTATGCTCGAGGGTGTTTTGTCAAACGAAGACAGCTTTACCGATGAATCTCATTTTGGCGGTCTTCTGGAATACCCGCATTACACAAGACCTCCTGTGTTCAACGGAAGAGAGGTTCCCAAGGTGCTTCTTAGCGGAAATCACCTCGCCATAGATAAATGGCGAAAAGAAAAAGCATTGGAGGAAACGGCGAAAAAACGCCCCGATATGCTGGAAAAGTATAAAAAACAAAAAAACCCATAATTTTTGTAAAAAAATGCTTGCAATTT
>JAZNFW010000069.1:0-22308 GCA_045576175.1 Clostridia bacterium
AAATGGGTAACATCGGTGCCGTTATGGATGGCGATCTGGATGGTTTCATAAACGAGTACTTAAAGCAGGCTAATCTTGGAACATTAAACTTAAAATAAAAAACGACGCTTACGCGTCGTGTTTTATTTTAGATAATCTGTAGCAAATTTATAAAAAACATTTGCACAAATCTCAATAGCATCTTCAGATGCCACAAATCTTGAACTGTGCAGTGGCTCATCTGTACCATCTTTTACTCCGTACCAGAAGTACGCAGAAGGCACATACTTGCAAAAATACGAAAAGTCATCGCCAGTCATAACCGGCTTTGGCATTGTAATAACATTTTCACTTCCAATAACATCTTTTGCTGCACTAATGATGCCTTTTGTGGTGTTTACATCGTTTATCACAGGCGGATAGAGGAAGTTATACTTGTATTCCGCTTTGACGCCATAGGTTTTTGCGATTTCATTGGAGATATCCTTTAATTTATTTGAAATCTCTTTTCTTTTATCCTCGCTGAAACTACGGAAAGTACCGAGAATTTTTGCTCTTTCGGGGATTATGTTTACGCTTCCGTTTGCATCTATTGTGCACACAGAAAGCACACTTCCGTCTTTTAAATCTTTAGCAATTTCCTCACATTCCATAACCATTTTTGATGCAGGCAGGATGGGATTTAAACCATATTCAGGTGTAGCACCGTGAGTGGTTTTACCAACAAAAACTATAGAAAAATCATCCGGCGATGCCATAAGAGCACCGTCTTTTATCATTATTTTTCCAACATCAAGTTCACTTGTGACATGACCGCCAATAGCACAGGTAACCTTGGGATTATCGAGGATTCCCTCGTTTATCATGGGTTCCGCTCCGCCGGTGGTCTCTTCTCCTGGTTGGAACACAATTTTTGCACAACCACTTAAATTTTCTTCGTTCTTTTTCAGCATTATTGCGCAAGCCAGTGCAGAAGCAATATGTATATCATGGCCGCAGGCATGCATTACGCCGTCATTTTCTGACGAAAAAGGCAATAGGGTTTCTTCGCATACAGGCAGTGCATCCATGTCTGCTCGGATTATAAGAACTTTGTCTTGCCCTTTGCCAATCTTTGCTACAATGCCTGTTCCTGCTATGTTTCTTTCGTAGTTGATTTTATATTTGTCGAGTACAGAACAGATAGTGTCTGCGGTTTTGAATTCATTAAACGAAAGCTCAGGAAACATATGAATCTGTCTCCTCAATAAGATTATTTCGTCTTTTATTTTTTCGTATAGAGAATGCATATATATGCCTCCTTTTACTGTGTACGAGACAATTATACAATATATTTGATGTTTTGTACACATATTTTTTTATATTTGCCGTATATATTTACTAAAAAAATATTGGGGGAAAAACTATGTCGTTTGAATTAGAAAAAGAAAACATAAGAATCTACCAGCCGCTAAAAGCGGCAAATGTTAAGACCGTGGTTGATACAGATATTATAGTGCCGGACACAAAACCTGATGTGCTTAACATTCTGGATGTAAGTGCCATCTCTTCAATCGAGGAAAAGAAAATAAAAAGTGATAAGATATCTGTTTCGGGAAATGTGCAGTACAATGTCCTATACTCCGGGGGAGAAGAAAATGTTGAGGTAAGGTGCATAAGATACAAAGTGCCATTCAGCGAAGAAATATCTGTCTCCGGTGCCGAGGAGGGAATGACCTCTTATGCGGTGAGTAATGTTGACCATGTGGAATTCGGTATACAAAACAGCAGAAAAATAAATGTAAAGTCTGTCATTTCTTTCGATTGTGCTGCTGCGTCAAGAACTCTGGCAAGCTCCGTTGCAAGTGTAGAATCAGACACAAAACTACCGGTAAAAAAGGAAAAACTCAAAGCTTTGGATATGGCAGTATGCTGTCAGGAAAACTTCTTTGTAACAGACGAAATTCGTTTTTCTGAAAATTCGGCTCCTGTGGATGAACTTCTTAAAACCGATGTAAGACTTGTATCAAGAGAAATTAAGCCCATGAACAACAAATTGGTCGTTAAAGGAAGTCTTATAACCGATATACTATATTGTGCAGAAGGAGAGCTTTATCGGCTAGAAAATGAAAGCCCTTTTACCGAGGTCATAGATGCAGAAGGGTTAACTTCGGATATGCACACCGATATCAAATATTCAATTCATAGCATAGATTGTGATATAACAGGAGATGAAGCGGATAAATACATAAGCTTTGAGGGTAACGTTGATGTTTTGGTAAAAGCCTTTGTTGAGAATGAACACGAAATCATTTCCGACGCCTTCTGCCCGGATTATGAAACAGAAATTTTAAGAGAAACACACACAGTGCTTAGGGTGGAAGACAGTTACAAAGAGAATTTTTCTTTAAATGAAATGACAAGCCTGTCTGATGCAAGTCCGGACATATTAAGGGTCCATAGCCTAAGCGTGACGCCACATACCGACACTGTTACGGCTATGGACGGTTATGCAACGATTGAAGGTTATCTAGATGCTAAGCTACTATATATGAGCGGTTCTAATTCACATCCCTTGTGCATGGCAAATAAAAAGCTACCTTATTCATTAAGAGTAAATAACAAGAGCATCACAGCTGATACAGATATAGATATATCCGTTTCTCTGGAACATTCGGGTTATGTATTAAAATCAGAAAAAGATTTTGAAATAAGGGCAGCACTAAAGGCTGACGGTAAAATCATATCACAAAAGCAAGTAGAGATAATTTCTGATATATGCGTTAACGAAGAAAAACCCCTTTCCAAAGAAAATCAGCCGGGCATTGTAATATATTTTGCCGATGAAGGCGAAAGTCTGTGGGAAATTTCAAAAAGATACAATACCACAATAGATGAACTCGCACAGATAAATAGTATTGAAACCGATGCACCCATAGCTCACAGGCAACAGCTTATAATCCCAAAAAGAAGGATAATTTGAGTAATATAAGACAACTTTCACCTCATACAAATTAGTATGAGGTGATTTTATGCTTAAAAATTCTGTTTGCGTTTTAATTGTTTTGTGTATTTTGTGTACCAGTGTATATGCCAGTGTAGAAGGGCTTTCGTGCACAAGTGCGCTGCTTATGGATTATGACAGCGGTGAAGTGCTTTATGAAATGAATCCTCACGAAAGACTTCCACTAGCTAGTGTAACCAAAATAATGACAATGCTAATTACAATGGAGGAAATAGAGAGTGGACGCCTTAAGTATAGTGATATAGTAACCGGAAGTGCTTATGCAAAAAGTATGGGCGGGTCCACAATATTTCTGGACGAGGGCGAAGAGATTACGGTAGACGAACTTCTTAAAGGTATTGCAGTTGCATCGGGTAATGATGCCTGTGTCGCTATTGCTGAGCACATTTCCGGAAACTGCGAGAGCTTTGTTGCCAGAATGAACGAGAGGGCTAAAAATCTTGGTATGACAAACACAAACTTTGTAAACTGTAATGGTCTCGATGCTCCGGAGCACTACAGCACCGCTTATGATATTGCCCTTATGTCAAGAGAACTTATGAAGCACGAGGATATATTTAAATACACAACAATATGGATGGATTCACTGCGAAACGGCGAATTTACACTGTCAAACACAAACAAACTTGTAAGGTTTTATAACGGCTGTACAGGACTTAAAACAGGCTCTACCTCAAAAGCCGGCTTTTGCATAAGTGCTACAGCAAAAAGAGACGGTATGCATCTTATCGCAGTAATAATGAACGCACCCACATCCAAAGAAAGACAGGCGGATGCATCGTCACTTCTCAATTACGGTTTTGGTAAATACAAAAGCTCAGTTGCTGTAAAGAAAGGGGAGAGTGTAAAAGACCTCAACGTCGAAAGAGGTACAAAACCCAGTGTTTCTTTATCTTGCAAGGATGAGGTAAAGGTCCTTTGCGACAAAAATTCTAATGATGAATTAAAAATTGAATACAGTCTTCCAGACTTTGTAAAGGCACCTGTAAAAGCTGGAGAAAAGGCAGGCGAGGCACTTTGCTACAAAGGCGATAAACTGATGGGCAAGACAGATATTCTATACACTGAGGATGTTGGAAAAATCAGTTTTCCATATGCATACGGAAAAATCATAGATACTTGGCTGGGAAACAAAAATCAATTTTAAAAGTTCTATTTATATTGAGGATGCAAAAGTACGCTTTTGCATCCTCTTTTTATAAAAAAACCTTGAATATATGAAGGGAATTTGTTATAATTATTCATATATAATGTTAAGTGGTGTATTTTGTACAATTTTTGAAAAGGAGTGATACAATGCCAATCAAAATTCCCGCGGATTTACCGGCAAACAGCATTTTGAGTGATGAAAATATATTTTGTATTACAGAGAAAAGGGCACTTAAGCAGGACATACGACCTTTAAAAATAGCCCTTCTTAATATTATGCCTACCAAAATTGTAACCGAAACTCAGCTTATAAGACTACTTGGCAATACACCGCTTCAGATAGAAATCGATTTTATCTACACTAGCACATATAGGAGCAAAAACACAAGTGCTGAGCACCTAAATAACTTTTACAAGACCTTTGACCAGATAAAAAATTCCAAATATGACGGTATGATTATAACCGGTGCTCCGGTTGAGCTTATGAAGTTTGAGGATGTGGATTACTGGGACGAATTAAAGGAAATTATGGAGTGGACCAAGACCAATGTAACAAGCACCTTCCACATTTGCTGGGCAGCTCTTGCGGGTATGTACTATCACTACGGTATAGAAAAAAGAGAGCTTCCCAAGAAACTTTCCGGTGTGTATGAACACAAGGTACTAAGAAAAAAATCGATGCTTGTACGCGGTTTTGACGATGTCTTCTTTGCTCCGCATTCCAGATACTCAACTGTAGATATATCTGATGTAAAAGCTTGCCCCAGTCTCTCTCTTGTTGCAGAGTCTCAGGAAGCCGGTGCGTACATTATTACAAGCAAAGACAAAAAGCAGATTTTTGTTACAGGTCACAGTGAGTACGACCGCGACACCTTAAAACTTGAGTATGAACGCGATGTTTCGCTTGGACTTGATATTGACATCCCCGCTAATTATTTCAAAGACAATAACCCAAGTAAAACACCGGTTGTAAGATGGCGTTCACACGCTAATCTTTTGTTCTACAACTGGCTTAACTACCATGTATATCAAACAACTCCGTATGATATTAACGAAATAAAATAACATTGTGCAGTTAATGTGTAAATAGGGGTAATTTGTTATGGAATCGGTAAAAATACTTCATATGGCCGATATTCATATCGGCAGAAAATTAACAAGCTTAAATCCCAGAAAAGCCAATCAAAGAAGTTCTGAGGTCATTATGACACTGGAAGATACACTTGACCGCTTTGACGATGCCAGGATTGTGCTTTTAGCAGGAGATATATTCGAAGAGGATTGTCCTAGTTCTACAGTTGAATATGTTGCCAGTATTTTTGGCAAACACAAGGATAAGAGATTTTTCCTCTCTTGCGGGAATCACGATTGCATAGAATGTGCGGCAATTAAAATCTTTTTGTCTGTTATGCCGGATAATGTGTATGTTTTTCCGGAAAAGACTCAGAAAGTTGTGCTTGATGATATGAATGTCGAGGTGTACGGCGCTAGCTTTGTTGCACCTAATATGTATTCATCGCTTCTAAGTGGATTTGCAGCCGATGATAGCGACAGAATAAAGCTTATGGTCCTTCATGGCGATGTCAGCTCGCAGTCATCCTTTAACCCAATTTCAAGAGACGATATAGGAATTAGCGGACTTAATTATCTGGCACTCGGGCACATCCATTCATTTTCGGGGATGCTTTCCAAAGATGGCGTTCTGTATGCTTATCCCGGTGTTATGGAACCGGGTGGCTTTGACGAAACAGGGGAGTGCGGTGTAATATACGGAGATATATCCAAAACGGAATCTAATCTTTCCTTTTACCCGGTATCCCGCAGAAGATATCATACCAAAACAATAGACATTACAGGTCTTGCGTCTGACGATGCTGTTTTGGGATTGATTAAGAATGAAGTTAATGAAGATGACCTTTACAAGATTACTTTTGTCGGCTCACCTGATTTTTCGGCACCTGACCTTATTTTGTATGAGGATGTAACAGAAGCTTTTTATGTAGAATTTGCCAATAGGTGCGTAGATGCCAGAAGCATTATGGATTACATAAACGAGGATTCCCTAAGGGGTAAAACCGCCAAGGCACTTTCGCTTCTTAAGGAAACCTATGGCGAAGATGTGTACGAAAAAGCGTGCAATATACTTACCGCATTAATGTGCAAGGATTGATGGTATGTACATAAAGAAAATAGAAATAAACGCCTTTGGTTGTTTTACTGACAAAGAGTTTGAATTAAACGAAAAATTTAATCTTATTTACGGGCTTAATGAAAGCGGTAAATCCACCTTGTTTGCATTTGTTGTGTTTATGTTTTATGGCACAAAAATGAAAAAGGAAGCCTTAAGCTTTAAGGAAAGATATATGCCCTGGAACGGTGCTCCCATGCAAGGAAGAATTACATTCGAGCACGAGGGAGACACTTATGTACTGGATAGACTTTCCACAGGGACAAAAAGCACTGAAAAGCTTTACTGTGTGAACCGCGGGGAAGAAATTAAAGACCGTGCCATACTAGCTTCACCAGGAGAGTATTTCTTTGGCGTGGGTGCGCAGGCATTTTATTCAAGTGCTTTTTATCAGGGAAGCAAGAATTCACCTATTCCTGCATCTTCGGATGAAATTATAACAAAGCTTACACAGGCTGACGAAAACAGCACTGCCGAAGTATCATACAATGAAATTTTGGAAACAATTAATGATGAAATTCTAAACCTTACTTCTGCAAGAAGAAAAACCGCCAGAATACCGATTCTCCAAAATGAGCTTAAGGCTAAAAATGAGGAAATAAGGTTGGCAGAAAGGCAGATTGCGGAAGTTACCCACATTACCCAGCAGAACACAAAGCTTACAGAGCAAATTTCTGCCATCGAAGACAGTATTTCCAAATTGCAATCTAAGAACGAAGTTCTTGCAGAGAGTCCTAACGGGGAGCACAAAAGACAAAATTACGATTTTCTTCTTTTGGGTTTATCGATTTTGCTTTTCGCTTTGAGTGCAGCTTTTACAAAAATATGGCTTTTGATGCCGGCAATAATTTTATTGAGTTTATACATCGCTTTAACAGTAAAAAAAGCATCATACGCAAAAGGAATAAAGCTTGAGCACGATACAAAAGTCTTTACAATACAGGAAAATAATGATAAAATAGCTTTATTGATAAAAGAAGCTGGTGAGCTTAGAGCAGCCGTTGCACGAAATGAAGGACGACTTAGTGTGTGCCGCGAAAACTGTGCCGATATTAAGGATTTAATCTACGAAAAGGCGCAGATAGACCTAAAGCTTGAAGCGTGCAAGAAGGATGTTCAGGCACTCGAACTTGCAAGACTTGCACTCTCTAATGCGTATTATGAATACAAGTCTGTTTTTGCACCCAGGCTTTCCAAACTCGCAGGCAACATACTTTCAAAGCTTACGAGCGGAAAATATGATACTGCACTTGTTGATGATTCACTCTGTATGAGTGTTTCCGGAGAATTTGGATTCAAGGATGCAATTGCTCTTAGCCAGGGAGCGTCATATCAGGCGGGGCTTGCTCTGCATCTTGCACTTAGCGAAATAGTTTTTCAAAAATCAAATGTGCCAATCTTCTTGGATGATGCATTTGCTTTTTATGATGATGACAGGGTAAAGTCATCTGCACAGTATCTTACCGATTTATCGGAGAAAAAACAGATTATTTTTGCTACCTGCAGAAAATCTGAACTTGATTATTTTTCCAAAGATAAAGTTAATTTGTTGTATTTCAATCAAACAGAAGGGAATGATTTAAATGTCAGCTAATACCGGATTTGATTTGTCTAAGGGTTCAATTGTTATTGAAACAGAGGTTATTGCAAAAATTGCCGGCCATGTGGCTACATCCTGTTATGGAGTTGTGGGTATGGCATATCGCTCAAAAACCGATGAGTTTGCAAATCTACTTAAGAAAGACAACATTACCAAAGGTATAAAGGTTACTATAAATCAGAAGAAAGTCAACATTGATATTCACATAATAGTCGAATACGGTACCAACATTACCGTAGTTTGCAACAGCATTATAAATAGCGTCAAGTATCAGGTGGCAGAGCTTACTGGTCTTGAGGTTGAAAATGTAAATGTTTTTGCGGAAGGCTTTCGTGTTCAGGAATAAGAGGTGATTTGCTTGATACAAGAAATTAATTCAAACATCTATCGCGCTATGGTATTGTCTGCTGCAGCCAATCTTGCAAATCATATGCAGGAAGTCGACAATATGAATGTGTTTCCTGTTCCCGATGGCGACACAGGAACTAATATGTCTATGACAATGGATGCTTGCGAAGCTGCACTAATCACATCTGATGCAGACTCTATTGCGTCCCTTACAAAGCTTGTTGCAAATGCAGCGCTAAGGGGTGCCCGAGGCAACTCCGGTGTAATACTCTCTCAGCTTATGCGTGGTGTATACAAAGCACTTTCTGATGCCCAGACAATAGATTGCACCTTGCTCTCTCTTGCAGTGCAGAGTGCGTCTAAAAGTGCCTACAAGGCTGTTATGAAGCCAACAGAAGGTACAATACTCACCGTTGCACGCAAAATGGCAGAATTTGCCGAGAAAAATGGTGACCAATATGATGATGTAGTGGCGTTTGCTACAGATATTGTAGCTGCCGGGGATGAAGCACTTAAGAAAACTCCGGAAATGCTCCCTCAGCTTAAAGCGGCAGGTGTGGTAGATTCCGGCGGTCAGGGACTTATGTACATCTGCAAAGGCGCTTTAGAGGTCTTAAAAGCCGGAAAACCCACCGTGCGCATTGGTGCATCCAGTGTAAAGGTTGACACTGCCGCTGCAAGCACTGATATATCCAATCTCAAATATCAGTACTGTACAGAGTGTATTATAGAAAAAAACGACAAGTCTCTTGATATATTTAAGTTGAAGCTTGCCCTTGAGCCAAAGGGCGACAGTATGGTTGTTGTTGATGATGAAGATGTTATCAAAATTCATATTCACACAAACACTCCCGATTTTGTGCTGTCCGAAGCGCTCAAAAGGGGAGAATTGAGCTCCATAAAAATAGAAAATATGAAGCTTCAGCATAATTCTCTGGCAGAAACTCCCCAGAGTGCTCCGACAGCGGAGAACGAAGAACTTAAAAAATATGGTTTTGTCTGCGTGGCAGCAGGTGAAGGCCTTTCCGAAACCTTCAAAAACTTGGGTGTGGACTGCGTTATCGAGGGCGGTCAGACCATGAATCCCAGCACAGACGATATCTTAAGTGCAATCGAAGGAATTAATGCTGAAAATATTTTTGTATATCCCAACAATAAGAATATAATCATGGCAGCTCAGCAGGCAGGCGAGCTTTCGGACAAGAATATATTGGTTATTCCTACAAAAAGTGTTATGCAGGCAATAAGCAGTATACTTACCTTTGATGAGGACAGTTCTCCGGAAGAAAATTGCGAAGAAATGACAGATGTTATTTCCGAAGTAAAGAGCGCCCAGATTACCTATGCTGTGCGTGATACTGTCGTTGACGACAAGACTATCACTCCGGGTGATATTTTGGGTATTCTGGAGGGTAAAATTACAAATGTAACTACTGGAACAAATGATTGTGTTTTTGAGCTTCTTGATACTATGGTAGATGGCGATAGCTCCGTAATTACTTTGTTCTATGGTATGGACGTGAATAGGGAAGATGCGGAAAATTTAAAAACCGAACTTGAAGAAAAATACGATGACTGCGATGTTTATATGCATTTTGGCGGTCAGCCTGTGTATTACTATTTCATTTCTGTAGAGTAATTTTTGGGGCATGGTGCTTTGCACTGTGCCCAAATTTTATAAGTGGTGTTTTTATGGAATTTAGTCAATATGTAAGCTTTGTAAATTCAAAACTTAATATCTTAAAGGGCATAGGCGAAACAAAAACCTTGCTTTTTTCTAAACTTGGCATAGAATGCATATGGGACCTTTTGTACTTTTTCCCGTACAGATATGAGGATAGAAGCAGATATATCAAAATAGCAGATGTTACAGAAGGTGATACCTGCTGTATTGATGCACTGGTGCGTGGCCCGGTGATAGAGAAAAAGCTAAAGAAAAATATGTCTCTCTATATACTTAGAGTTGAGGATTCCACCGGATTTTTAAATGTAAAGTGGTTTTCTTCGCCGTTTAACAAGCACAAGATAAAAAGAGGTATGCGATATAGTTTTTTCGGCACGATTGAAAGAAACGGGCAAAGTAGCGAAATGCTCCTTAAGGATATGGAACCCTACGGTGAAAACAGCATTACAGGCCGTATTATGCCCGTGTATTCATTGACAAACGGATTGACACAGAAGGACTTTCGCAAAAGTATAGCGTGCATATTCGAAAGGCTCAAGACTGTGTATGAGACGCTTCCTCAAGATATAATAAAGAAATTTTCGCTTATGCTGTTAAAAAATGCTCTTATTGAAATTCACAACCCGCAGGATATCCAAAGCCTGAATGACGCAAGAGAAAGGCTTGCCTTTGAGGAACTTTTTGTGCTTAGCCTCGTGCTCAAACGAGTGAGAAAAGCGTGCGATGTCAACTCCCATGTGAAAATTGAGGACATAAAATGTGCAAGAGAATTTAAAAATTTACTACCATTTGAATTAACCGAGGACCAGAAGAAATGCATCAATGATATCTGCGTAGATTTGAAAAGCGACAAACCTATGTGCCGGCTTGTACAAGGCGATGTAGGAAGCGGAAAGACAGCCGTTGCGGCTTGTAGTGCATATGTAACAGCAAAAAACGGGTATCAGACTGCATTTATGGCTCCTACAGAGATACTTGCTAACCAGCATTTTGCATCTCTTACAAAGCTTTTCGAAGGTAGCGGAATTAAACTTGGACTTCTTACCGGCTCGAGCAAAAACAAAGAGGAAATTATAGAGAATATCCGTCTTGGAAAATACGACATAGTTGTTGGCACTCACGCACTGATTGAGGATAGAACTACATTTAAAAATCTTGGTTTATGTATTACGGATGAGCAACACCGCTTTGGTGTAAGACAGCGTGCGGCACTATCTAAGGGCGAGCTTTATCCAAATGTTCTGGTAATGAGTGCAACACCTATACCGAGAACGCTTTCACTTGTGTTGTATGGCGATCTTGATATATCTGTAATCAAATCAATGCCTGCAGGCAGGCAAAAGGTCGATACTTTCTGTGTAAATTCCTCATACAGAGACCGTGTGGATGCATTTATAGAGAAGCAGCTTGATGCGGATAATCAATGCTTTGTTGTGTGTCCCCTTATAGAAGAGTCCGAGAACATCGACGCACTGTCGGGTGAGGATGCATATAAACATCTGTGTGCAAGGTTTGGCGAAGATAAAGTTATGCTCCTGCACGGAAAAATGTCTGCACAGCAAAAGGACAGTATTATGCAGAGTTTTTATGATAAAAAAATTTCCGTTCTGGTTTCAACTACTGTCATAGAGGTTGGTATTGATGTGCCTGATGCTACGCTTATAATTATTGAAAATGCAGAAAGATTTGGCCTGTCACAGCTTCATCAGTTAAGGGGAAGAGTCGGCAGGGGACAAAACAAGTCTTTTTGCATACTTATATCCGAATGTCAGAGCGAATCTGCGAAAGCAAGAATGAACATTATGTGTCGTCATTCGGACGGTTTTGAAATAGCGGAAGAGGATCTCAAAATGCGTGGTTGCGGTGAGTTTTTCGGCACAAGACAGCATGGAGTTCCTGAACTTAAAATTGCCAATCTTTTCAGTGATATTCCCATAGCACAAAAAGCCTCGAAGGCTTGTGATTATGTGTTGCAAAACGACCCTGAGATGACAAGTGATTCATATTCAGCTCTGAGATTAAGAATAGATAAAACTTTCAAGGACTTTGATGGCTTTAAAACATTTAACTAGCTTATATTACATAAATATAACATTTTAAAAAATTCTCTTTGATTCTAAGCGCTTTTGTGGTAAAATTATTGTCGATGTATTATGTACTTTTTGAGGTGGACAAATGTTTGAAAAACTTTCTTTTATAGACGATAGATTCAAAGAACTGGAAGCTAAAATCTGCGATCCCGAAGTAATTGCAGACCAGGAGCAATGGCGAAAACTATGCAAGGAGCATAGCGACATTACACCTATCGTAAATAAATATCGCGAATATAAAACTCTTGTGGAAAACATCAGCGAAGCCAATGAACTTTTAAGTGAGGTTTCCGACAAAGAAGAAAGAGAATTTCTTGAAGCCACAATTGACGAAAGCAAAGAAGGTATAGAAAGTATCAGCGAAGAACTAAAAATACTTCTTTTGCCAAGAGACCCCAATGATGACAAGAATGTCATCGTAGAAATCAGGGGCGGCGCAGGTGGCGACGAAGCAGCGCTTTTTGCTTCGGATTTATTAAGAATGTACTCAATGTATGCTGAAACAAAACGCTGGAAGGTAGAAATGCTTTCCGAGAGCCCCACAGACATTGGCGGCTACAAGGAGGTTTCCTTTTCTATTGCTGGCGACAAAGCATACAGCCGTCTCAAGTTTGAAAGCGGTGTTCATCGTGTACAGAGAATTCCCTCCACCGAATCCGGTGGTAGAATACACACATCCACAGTAACTGTAGCAGTGCTTCCTGAGGTGGAAGAGGTCGAGGTGGAAATAAATCAAAATGATTTAAGAATTGATGTGTTTCGTGCAGGCGGTCCCGGCGGTCAGTGCGTTAACACTACTGACTCTGCTGTAAGAATTACACATTTGCCTACAGGCATAGTGGTATCTTGTCAGGATGAAAAATCACAGCACAAAAACAAAGACAAGGCTATGAAAATTTTAAGGTCGAGAGTTTACGATGTGTTCATCCAAGAGCAAAACGATGCTATAAGTGCCGAAAGAAAAAGTCAGGTCGGAACCGGAGATAGAAGCGAAAGAATACGCACCTACAACTATCCGCAAGGTCGTGTTACCGACCACAGAATAGGACTTACTCTCCATAGACTCGACTCAATTCTAAATGGTGACCTAGACGAAATAATCGATGCTCTCATCACTACTGACCAGAGCGAAAAACTTAAAAATGAGTGAAATGCAAATGACGCAAATAATTAAAGAAGATGAGCTTCATAGTGCGGCTCTTTGCCTTGCAAACGGCGGCACGGTAGCCTTCCCGACAGAGACGGTATACGGTCTTGGATGCGACGCTATGAACAATACTGCAATCGACAAGGTCTACAAGGCTAAAGGAAGGCCAAGCGACAATCCGCTTATTGTACATATTGCAAATCCTTTGGATGTTACAAAACTGGCAGCTGAGGTGACCCCCGATGCTAAAAAGCTTATGGATGCTTTCTGGCCCGGACCTCTAACTATAATTTTCCCAAAACTTTCTTCTGTTCCGCTGCGCGTTACCGGAGGATTGGATACAGTTGCAGTTCGCTGCCCATCAGATTATCTTGCAAACAGGCTTATTTCCTTAAGCGGAAAATTCATCGCGGCACCATCTGCCAATCTTTCAGGAAGTCCCAGCCCTACAACAGCCGAGCATGTTATAGCCGATCTTGACGGCAGGGTGGACTACATACTATGCGGACCAAATTCAAAGATTGGTCTGGAGTCAACAGTGATCGATATGACAGGCAGCTCTCCGGCTATCTTAAGACCCGGAGCTGTTACCTTAGAAATGATTTCCAAGGTCATTCCCGGTGTTACCTACGACAAGGGGATTTTTGCTCAGACGGACAAGCCAAAAAGTCCGGGTATGAAGTACAAGCATTATTCTCCAAAGGCAGAAGTTGAGGTTGTAGTAGGAAAGAGCGATGATGCCCGAAAATACATATCATCTAAACTGGAAGAAAATAATAACTGCGGCGTACTTACTTTTTTCGGTAATGATTATGACAGTGCACGCTGTGTGCTTTCTGTTTCGAATTCTATGGAAGAGTATGCTTCAAAGCTGTTTTATAACTTAAGGGTTTTCGATGAATACAAAGTAGACAAAATCTATGCCGAATTCATAGAGGCCGACGGAATAGGCGTTGCCATAAAGAACCGTTTATTCAAAGCGGCGGGCAATAATATAACAAGGGTGTAAATTATGAAAATACTTTTCGTATGTACTGGAAATACTTGTCGAAGTCCTATGGCAGAGGCAATATTCAATAAATTATGCTCCAAGGAGCATAGTGCTTTTTCGAGAGGAACAGGTGTGTTCATACCCCAGAAAATATCTCAAAAATCCGTTGAGGCATTAAAAATGTTTGATATTGATAATTCCTCTCACAAATCAGCCATGGTCTGCGAGGAAGATATCAGGAATTCAGACCTTGTGCTCACAATGACTTCGGCACATAAAATGGCTCTCAAGTCAAGCTATCCTTCGTATAAACAAAAAATTTTTACTTTAAACGAAAAAGCAACAGGCAAGGATTCTGACATAGAAGACCCCTATGGATTGGGCCAGGAAAACTATAATGAGTGTGCAAAAGAGATTTACAACTCTGTGGAGAAACTTTTATGTATGTTGTAAAAGATACTTTTAGCCCCAAGGATATATTTAAGCTTGAAAAAGAGTGTTTCGTCTCTGATGCGTGGACGGAAAGTGCCGTTGAGGAAGCGGTATTGGGCAATAAATATCTTGTGTGCAGTTTAGACGATGAGCTTGTTGGTTATGTGTGTTTTTCACATATTCTCGATGAAGCAGAAATTCTTAAAATTGCTGTAAAAACAGATCACAGGCGCCGAGGAGTTGCTTCTATTCTTATAGAGAAGCTCAAAACATTCCTTGCTTCCAAAGGAATCAGCACACTTTTGCTGGAAGTTAGAAGACAAAACCTTGGTGCAATAGCACTATATAGTGCACACGGATTTAGCGAATACGCAATAAGAAAAAATTATTACCACAACCCCGACGACGATGCAGTTTTGATGTCGGTTAAAATTTAGGCGGTGATTACTTGTCTGTAATACTAGGTATTGAGTCATCTTGCGACGAAACTTCGGTAGCAGTTGTCGAAGACGGCGTAAAGGTGCTTTCAAATGTTATTTCAACACAAATTGATATACACAAAATCTATGGCGGAGTTGTTCCGGAAATTGCTTCGAGAAAACATCTCGAAGTAATAAATTCAGTTATTTTCGAAGCTCTCACTTCTGCCGGTAAAACTCTGGATGATATCGATGCTGTGGGTGTTACTTATGCACCTGGGCTTGTCGGGGCGCTTCTGGTGGGTGTATCTACGGCGAAAGCTCTTGCATTCGCGCTTGGTAAACCGCTGATACCGGTTCACCACATAAGAGCTCATATATGTGCAAATTATATTGAGCATCCCGAGCTTAAACCGCCATTTATGTGTCTTGTGGCATCAGGTGGTCACAGCCATATTATACTGGTTGAGGATTACACAACATACAAGGTAATAGGACAAACCAGAGACGATGCAGCTGGCGAAGCCTTTGATAAGGTCGCTCGCGTGCTGGAGCTTGGATATCCGGGCGGTCCCAAAATAGATGCTCTTGCCAAAGAAGGTGATGAGAATGCAGTAAGCTTTAAAAAGGTAAACTTTGGCAAAGACAATTTTGATTTTAGCTTTAGCGGAATTAAAACCGGAGTTATAAATCACATACACAACTTGTCGCAAAAGGGCGAAGATATCAACAAAGCGGATATCGCTGCTTCGTTTGAAAGAAGCGTAGTAGAAATTCTTGTTGACAATCTTATTGCTGCCGCCGACAAATACAATATAGACCGCATAGCCCTTGCGGGAGGAGTTGCTTCTAACTCCAGATTAAGACAGGAACTTGAAAACAGAAAGGGCTCAAAGAAAGTCTATTATCCGTCGCCAATACTCTGTACGGATAACGGAGCGATGGTTGCGTGCTGTGCACACCACGAGTGGAAAGCCGGAACCGTTGCAGATACAAGCTTAAATGCGATACCGTTTTTAAGCGTGGAACTTATTTAGCACAGGAGGGTAAAAAAATGAAAAAAATCAAAATCTTATCAGTGGTAATGGCAATTATGCTCATAATGTCTACACCTTTCTTTGCAAGTGCAAAGAGCTTTGACGATGTTAGCAGTGAGACACATAGTTGGGCGATTGATGCCATTGAAAATATGGCAGAGATAGGTGTTATTACCGGATACGGCGATGGTACATTCAAACCTGACAATGTAGTTTCTAAGCTTGAGTCACTTCTTCTTACTGCAAGAATACTTGGCGTGGACGCTCCTGAAAATGAAGCACTTTTAGAATCCGCAATTAATTTATACGGCGATGTTGTGGCATCCTATAATTTAAGTTTTGGTAGTGACGAGGTTTGCTATCTTCTTATGAAGAACATATTAAGCGAAAATGAGCTTGTAGACTACATAGGCAAAACCAATGTATCTGCAGGTATGAAGAGATATGAAATTGCAATTCTTCTTACAAAAGCTCTTGATGCTGAAGATGAAGTTAGCAAGAATCTTATAACCTCCCTTGAATTTGCCGATGCAGACGAAATTCCTGCATACGCAAAGAAATATGTTGAATATGTATTTACAAATAATCTTATGAACGGAGTAGGGGACAACAAGTTTTCTCCCAATACAGATGTAACCAGAGCACAGATAGCTGTACTTATGGACAAGCTTTCTACAATTACAAAGTATAGCTTTGTTTCCGGTAAGGTTACAGAAATAGACTATAGCACTAAGGTTATGAAGATTAAAAACGGCGAGGAAACCTTAAGATATATATTAAACGATGATGTTAAGTTAAGATATGAAGGTGCAGATATCCTTGTTAAAGGCATAAACATCGGTTATGACGCTTATATCACTTTAAAAGAAGACACTGTTTATGCCATAGATTTTGTAGCTCCTCTTGTAGAAAAAGAAGTAAGCGGTATTCTTTCTAGTAAAACTACCGGTGCCACCAATTCAGTATCGTTCTATGTTATCGAAGATGATGCTGTATCTGTTACAACAGATGTAAAGGAATCTTATCCTCTTGTAGAATCTGCTACAATAACCTACGAAGGCAAGAAAGTTGCATTAAATGAACTCGAAGCAGGAGCTTTTGTAAAGGTAAGCATCAAAGAAGGAAAAATCGTTTCTATAAACGGTTTCCCCAAGAGCCACACTGTGTCCGGTATCGTTAGTGAAGTAGAAATTACTCCTCTTTGCAAACTCAATATTCAGCTCTCTGACGGCGATATGGTTTCTTATTTGGTAGGAAACGATATCGAAGTTACAAGAAATGGTAAAAAGGCTTCCGCTCAGGATGTGGTAGCCGGTGATACAATAAATGCAACCGTTGTTTACGACAGAATATCTAAGATTGTTTCTACCAGTAAGACAATACAGAAAAACGGTGTAATAAAGGAAGTCATCATTTCTGCAACACCCAGAATAACCGTTAAGACAGACGAGGGTGAAATCACATATCCAGTGACTAATTCCTGCGCTCTGGAGATTGCCGGAAAATCACTTCCCACATTCTATGATTTGCGTGTGGCAGATACCGTTACTCTCACACTCGAGGGTGAAACTGTTGTTAAGATAATGACAAATTCCACCGATGGTGTTACACAGGTAAACGGTGTAGTTACATCTGTAAACACATCTTATTCTGTAATTCAGGTTAATTATGTTGATGCCTCTTCCGGTATGTCTATAACTGAGCCTGTATTTGTTAAGTCTAAGACAACAATAATAGATATACTCACAGGTAGCACCATAAAGCTTTCCGGTGTTAAGGAAGGTGCAAAAATCACAGCGTTTGGTACCAGAAACGGCGGCATATTTGAAGCTACAACTATAAATATTTCAAACAACTGATTTTAAATTTTTAATACACGGAAATGTGTCTTGTTTGGGCAAGGCACATTTCTGCACTTTAAAAAATCTTTTTTAGAGCGTATAGGAGTAAAAACAATGATTCAAATAACACGAAAGCCAAACTATTTTTTAGTAAGTAACCACTTTGTAGACACATATTTGTGTGAAGCAAATGGTTCCTTTGTTAAGGTGTACCTGTATATCTTGCGTCATTGTAACAATCAAAATCTTAAGCTTTCCGATATTGCCGGTGCACTTAATCTGTTGGAATCAGATGTAATCCGTGCACTTAAATATTGGCACAAACAAAATGTTTTAAGCTTTACTAAAACAGGTGAAGAAACTTTTTCGCTGGAGTTTTTTGAAAGCCCATCTACACTTGAGCAAGCTTTAGAGACAACCGAAAAAGAAACAAAGCCGACTCCTTCAAAGCCTTCTTCTATGCCTACAGCGGTAAGCTATTCTAAGAGTGATATAACTACATATATGAAAAACAACGATGGAATACGCCATATGTTTATGATTTCCGAACAGCTTTTAAACCGCACACTTACAGACAGAGACTGCAAAATCCTATTTGGTATGTACGATTATCTAGGTCTCCCTATAGAAGTTATATTCACTCTTCTTGAACACTGCATATCATCCGGTAAGTCGAATATGAAATATATAGAAAAGGTGGCGTATAGCTGGGCAGACAGAGGGATTGACACTCTTGCCAAAGCAAGTATGTTTGTAAAAGAAGAAAATGAGCTTTCGCTTATGTTTAAAAAATTCAAAAAAATGTTTAAAATAACCGGAAGGGAATTTACTAACGCTGAGGAAAATTACCTAAAAAACTGGGTTTTTGAACTAAAGGCTACCGACACTGCGATTGAAGCAGCATACGAAAAAGCCGTTGCCAATACGGGAAAAATCTCCTTCGGTTATATGGACGCGATACTAAAAAACGGATCTAAAACTAAAAAAACCACACCGGAGTTTAAGGGTAAGGATAAAAAGAATTTTTTCCAGGATTATGATGATGAAATCAGCGAATTTGAAGTGGAAATTATAAAAAGCAGAATTAACAAGGGTTAATTTAAGGAGCAAGAATATGAATAGTGCACTTCACGAAAAGGTACTTGGCGAATACCAAAAAAAGCAGCAAATGCACAAGGCTGAATATGAGAATAAATTAAACGAGCTATATGCCCAGTGTCCAAAAGTCAAGGCAATTGACGATGAAATTTCTTTTTTGGCAGTTAAACATGCCGCAAGAATAATAAAAGAGAATATTAGTCCCCAAGAGGCGGTTGAAGCGGTTAATGCCGAAAAAGCAAACCTTGAATCTATGCGAAGGGACCTTTTGGGAGATAGGGAAGACATAACATTTAAATATGACTGTGATATTTGTAAGGACACCGGCAGCATAGACGGCAAAAAGTGCAAATGCTATATGGAAATTATGCAAAGGCTTATATCTGAAGAGACAAACGGAGCTAAAAACATAAGCATTGACTTTGAAAATGAAACTTTTGAAAATTTTTCACTTTCGTGGTACTCCAAGGAAATAAGTGACCCCGTAATAAACATATCGCCGTATGACAATATGAAATCTGTGTATGCTGAATGTATTAATATGTGCAGAAACTTTGGAAAAGAGGCAAAAAATCTCTATTTCTACGGCGCATCAGGAACAGGAAAGACTTTTATGGCCAGCTGCATAGCAAACAGATTAATTGCCGACGGTTACACCGTTGTATACCAATCTGCATACAAGCTCTTTCAGTTTATGGAAGATTACAAGTTCTGTCGTATTGAACGCGACAACGCTGAATACGACAGGATATACAACTGCGATTTACTCATAATAGACGATTTGGGTACAGAGTTTAGTACTGCATATACTTGTTCCGTACTTTTTGATATATTAAACACCAGGCTTCTTAATAAGAAGAGCACAATAATAAGCTCCAATCTTAACCTGAGCAATCTCGAGAAGAAATACACCGACAGAGTACAATCCAGAATTATCGGTAATTTTGAAATGCTCAGGTTTATGGGTCAGGATATAAGAATTCTTAAAAAGCAAATCAGGAGATAACTATGCTTATTGCAGACAAATGGACAGACTACAAAATAATAGATGCCGCCGACGGAAAAAAGCTTGAAAAGTGGGGAGATATTGTTCTCTCCAGACCGGACCCACAGATAATATGGTCAGAAAAAACCGACCACAAAGCGTGGAAAACTGCAGATGCTGTCTATCACAGAAGTAAATCAGGCGGCGGTCAGTGGGAATATTTTACAGATATACCAGAGTCATGGCAGATCAATTATGCTCATCTTACATTTAATGTTAAACCCATGGGATTCAAGCATACCGGTCTTTTTCCGGAGCAGGCAGTTAACTGGGATTTTATGTATAATGCCATAAAAAATTCCGGACGCAAAATATCTGTACTCAACCTCTTTGCATATACGGGCGGTGCCACTGTAAGCTGTGCTTCTGCAGGTGCCAGCGTGGTGCATGTTGATGCCGCAAAGGGAATGGTACAATGGGCAAAAGAAAATGCTATATCTTCCGGCTTAAAGGATGCACCAATAAGATATATTGTAGATGATTGTGTAAAGTTTGTTGAACGCGAAATCAGGCGAGGCAATAAGTACGATGCAATCATAATGGATCCTCCCTCGTATGGCAGAGGACCCAAAGGGGAAATTTGGAAATTTGAAGACGAGCTTAGTTCTCTGTTAGAAAAATGCTCACTTCTTCTCACAGACAATCCTTTGTTTTTTATAGTTAATTCCTATACTACCGGAATTTCACATACGGTGGTAGGGAATCTTATAAGTATGGTAATTAAAAAGAATTTCGGAGGATGCGTAACTTCCGATGAAATTGGTCTTAAAATTGACTCATCCAATTTAGCTCTGCCTTGTGGTGCTACTACCAGATGGTTCAATTTTTAACTGGAGGTATTGGCTTGATTTCTGCACAGAATATAACATTTAGTTATTCATCCGAAGAAACGGAAAAGAGAATCTTAAAGAATATAGATTTGAATATCAACAATGGTGAGTTTGTTGCACTTCTTGGGCAGAATGGTTCAGGTAAATCCACACTTGCCAAGCATTTCAATGCTATTTTACTCCCGCAGGGCGGCAGAGTCCTTGTAAACAATCTTGATACTGCAGACGAATCGCATCTTTGGGATATAAGGTCAAACACGGCGATGGTCTTTCAAAACCCCGATAATCAGATTGTTGCTACAGTTGTGGAGGAGGATGTGGCTTTTGCGGCGGAAAACTTAGGAATTCCTCCTGCGGAAATTCGTCAAAGAGTAGATAACGCCTTGGAAATTGTGGGTATGTCTCAGTATAAAAACTACGCACCGCATCTTCTTTCCGGCGGACAGAAACAACGCGTAGCAATAGCTGGGGTTATAGCTATGCGACCTCAAATTATAATTTTTGATGAGCCTACTGCTATGCTCGACCCGCAGGGCAGGAAGGAAGTAATGAGTTGCATAGAATCGCTTAACCGTGACTACGGCATCACCGTTGTGCTTATAACTCACAATATGGACGAAGCGGTGAGAGCGAAGCGAGTTGTTGTACTGGACAGGGGCAATATTGTGATGGACGATGTGCCCCAAAAAATCTTTTCTAATGTAAATCAGATAAAAGCACTTGGGCTTGATGTTCCTCAGGTGACATATTTAGCACATTTATTAAAATCCAGAGGCATAGATATTGCCGACGGAATTTTGACAGTTGATGATTGTATAGCGGAGTTGGAAAAATATGTCAATAACGGTAAAAAACTTAAAACACACATATTCTAAAAACGGACCCTTTGAAAGAGTCGCAATCGAAGATGTATCATTTGAAATAGAAGATGGCGATTTTGTAGGATTAATTGGTCATACTGGCAGTGGAAAGTCTACGCTAATAGAACACCTAAACGGTCTTTTAAAGGCGGACGAGGGTCAAATAATTATTGACGGTGTTGATATAACTTCCAAAGACTGTAAACTGTCACAAATTCGAACAAAGGTTGGTCTCGTTTTTCAGTATCCCGAATATCAGCTATTTGAAGAAACTGTGTACAAGGATATTGCATATGGACCGACAAATATGAATCTTGGTGAGGAAGAAATCAAAAGGCGAGTTTTCAGGGCCGCAGAATTTGTCGGACTCGATGCCGACATTATGAATCGTTCTCCTTTTGAGCTTTCCGGCGGTCAGAAAAGACGCGTTGCAATAGCAGGAGTTCTGGCTATGGAGCCTTCTGTTCTTATTCTGGACGAGCCTACTGCAGGTCTTGATCCGGCTGCCAGAAATGACCTTCTGAGCCGTCTTAAGCATCTTCACAAAGAGAGAGGTATAACCATTA
>JAZNFW010000070.1:0-2897 GCA_045576175.1 Clostridia bacterium
AGTACCGTTGCCGGATGTAATCTTCTCGAGGATTTCATAAAGTCTCTTTGTACCGATTCGACAGGGAGCACACTTACCGCAGGATTCGTCAACAGTAAATTCGAGGAAGAATTTAGCTATGTCAACCATACAAGTATCTTCGTCCATTACGATAAGACCGCCGGAGCCCATCATAGAACCAATACTTATAAGTGAATCGTAATCGATAGGTGTATCTATAAGAGATTCGGGAATACATCCACCGGAAGGTCCACCTGTCTGAGCAGCCTTGAACTTCTTGCCGTTGGGAATACCGCCACCGATATCATATACAACTTCGCGGAGTGTAGTACCCATAGGTACTTCAACAAGACCAGTGTTGTTTATCTTACCACCAACAGCAAACACCTTTGTACCTGCACTCTTTTCTGTGCCGATTCCCTTAAACCACTCAGCACCATTATTGATAATAGCAGAAATGTTTGCATATGTTTCAACATTGTTTAAGAGTGTGGGCTTGCCAAAGAGACCTTTTACAGCCGGGAACGGAGGTCTGGGTCTGGGCTCGCCTCTATGACCTTCGATAGAGGTAATAAGAGCTGTTTCTTCACCACATACGAAAGCACCTGCACCGAGTCTTAATTCCATATCAAAGGAAAAGTCTGTGCCGAAAATATTCTTGCCGAGTAAACCGTATTCTCTAGCCTGCTCAATTGCAATATTAAGTCTGTTAACAGCTATAGGATACTCTGCACGGATATATACAAATCCCTGATCAGCACCTACAGCGTATGCAGCAATTGCCATCGCTTCAATAAGAGCGTGGGGATCGCCTTCGAGGATACTTCTATCCATAAATGCGCCCGGGTCGCCTTCGTCCGCGTTACAAGCAACATATTTTTTGTCGCTAACGGAATTTGCAGTAAACTGCCACTTGAGACCTGTGGGGAATCCACCGCCGCCTCTGCCACGAAGTCCGGATTCCTTAATTACATCTATTACTTCCTGAGGCTTCATTTCGGTAAGAACCTTACCAAGTGCTGTGTAGCCGCCAAAAGCAATATATTCTTCAATTTCCTCGGGGTTGATAACACCGCAGTTTTTGAGAGCAATTCTCTGCTGCTTCTTGTAGAAATCAACTTCATTCAAGGATTTAACTGTGTCATCATCCACAACAGTCTCCTTGTAGAGAAGTCTCTTAACAATTCTACCTTTGAGAAGATGTTCGGAAACGATTTCGTCTACATCGTCTTCAGAAACCATACTATAGAATGCACCCTCGGGATAAACGATAACTATCGGTCCCAAAGCACACAAACCAAAGCAACCGGTTCTGATAACTTTAATTTCCTGTGAAAGTCCTTTTTCTTCCAAACTTGATTCAAATTTTGCAATCAGTTTTTCACTACCTGAGGAGGTACAACCGGTTCCACCGCAGACAAGGACATGAGCTCTAGCTAATTCCATGTTTATTATCCTCCTTATTTGTCATTTGCACCTACTGTATATTCGTCCACAACCTTGCCGTTGACAAGAGTATCATTTACTACCTTGGCAACTTTTTCTTTGGACATTTTTACATAGGTGATTTTTTCGTTATTGGGCATATAAACTTCCACAATGGGTTCAAGCTTACACATACCGATACAACCTGTCTGTGTAACAAAAACCTTTTCGGAAAGGTTTCTTTTTTCTATTTCATCCATAAGAGCCTTGAGTACAGGTCTTGCACCGGCTGCGATACCGCAAGTAGCCATACCCACAACCACGCGGATGCTGCCTTCATCTTCTTTTCTTAAATTAATTTTGGCAAGAGTCTTATTTCTGATTTCTTCGAGCTGAGATAAGCTTTTCATTATATTGCACCTCCGTACAGATTTTGTGTTAATTCAGTAATATATTCTTCTATCCAGCAAAGTATTTCCACGCCGGACAAAGAAATTTCTTCACCAAGGATTTTTCTTATTTCCTTAGTTGAGAAAACAAATTCATTATCCTTGTATTTATGAGTGTAGATATAGTCCACTTTGTCGTCGCCGCCAATGAGTGTAGATATGGTAGATGCCATGTCGCCAAGGGGCTGTCTGTCGATGCTGTCGTAGACAAAGCTTGCCTTAACAGTAGTCCCCTGCCCTTTTATTGACTCGATTTTTAAATCGCCGCCTGTAAGGACACAGGCACTTTTAAATAGCGATAATCCTAATCCAACCTTTCGGGTAGTGCGGGAAGTTTTGAACGGACTTAGCACATCCTTTAAAAACTCCTCGTCCATTCCATGTCCGTTGTCGATAATCTCTATCGTAAGAAGATTGCTTTTTATATCCTCTGTGATATTTATCTTAACAACGGTAGCACCGGCTTTGGTAGAATTTTTGACTATATCCAGTACATGCAAAGAAAGTTCCGTCATAGTACTAGTTATTGTATTTTGCCAGAATGTCCTCTACATCATCAACTGTGAGTCTTCCGTATACTTCCTCGTTAACTGTGAGAACCGGAGCAAGACCGCAAGCACCGATACATCTTGTAGCTTCGAGGGAGAACTTGCCGTCGGGAGTACATTCGCCAACTTCAATTCCCAACTTTTCTTTGATCTTATTGATTATATCGCCGCTACCCTTAACATAGCATGCAGTACCCAGACACACACCAATGTGATACTTACCCTTGGGGTTAATGGTGAACTGTGTGTAGAAAGTAACAACACCGTATATTTCCGACATAGGAACATCAAGTCCGTCAGAAATCTTCTGCTGTACTTCGATGGGCAAATACCCAAAAATGTTTTGCGCTTCATGAAGAACGGGGATAAGTGCACCTTCTGTGCCCTTATACTTTTCGATAACTGCACAAAGCTTTTCGTCTTGTTCCACCGTGCTTACAAAAGCGGGAGCCTTAGTTTCGCTCATAGTAAAACC
>JAZNFW010000071.1:0-4236 GCA_045576175.1 Clostridia bacterium
AACTTGCAGAGGATTATCACTTGAAATAATACTTGGTTGAATATCTCTCCATTTGATAATTTTTTCTCTGCCATACAAAGCAGTTGCATACAATCTATTTACAAGCCACATCAATATTCGTTCCTTATCCGTCATTTCCCCTCATCTTCCTTTCTCCTGTTTGAATTGCGATTTTATTGGCAAATTTCCTCTCTTAATTCTTTTTCAAATACCTTTTCCATTTCAAAAACATTTCCGTAATCGCCATATTTTTTATTGCAAAACTTTTTCATTGGTCTTTCAATCTTGCTTTGCAATTCTTTTAACTTCTTCCAATATTGAGGCAAATACTTGTATATGTTTTTCAATTCTTTTCGGTTTTTATTGCAACAACACCAACAAGAAACCCTATCAAGAATTGAATAAAGGTCAATATAACCGCTTTCGGTCATATCTGTTTTTTCAAGCCAATTAAAACCTTTATCATAACAACATTGTAAACAATCCGCTTCGGTCATTCCCCAATCAGAAAGTGGGTGCGTTTTGTATGGTTTTATTTCCTTTTCAAGTCGCTTGGGCTCATCATAAGCAATACCGATATAAACAACCGCTTTTCTTTGTTCTGCATATTCGTCAAGTGCCTTTTGTTTTGCGGTAGTTCCCCATCTACACATACCACCGCACCAACCATAACCATTATGCTTTCCTTTTTGTTTGCTTTCGCAAGGTCTTTCAAGCATAGTGTATAAAAATGGCTCTTTCGGTTTTAATTCTGTGTATTTAATACCCTTTTCGGCAAGTAATGGTAGAATTTTATCTCTTATGTCGTATATTGCCTGAAACTCCATTCCTGTATCATAGGACACAACTTCATCAAGCGGATAACCTTTTTCAATAAGCATAAGCAACATTGCAAGACTATCTTTCCCCCAGCTTACGCTTGCTATATGGTATCTATCTTTATCTTCCATTTTTTCTCCTTAAAATCGTTCTTTTATTTGCTTTCCGTTGGCCCTTCTAAAAGCTTGACAATAAGATCGTTATCTGCTAACTTCTATCTCGCTATCCACCAAATCAAACATCGTAATTTGGTTATCCTTGTTTTCTTCCGCCTGCAGATATCCTACACCATCACGAAAGTAATCGGGATTAAGTTCCGAAGCATATCCTCTGCGATTCATTCTAAGTGCAACAAGAGGTACCGTCATTAGACCACCGAAAGGGTCATACACCAAATCACCCTCATTGGAATAACGACCGATAATTCTCTCTACAATATCCAACTGAAGAGGGCACACATGCAACTGTTGGTTTCTTTGGTTTTGTGTGCTGTTTAATGTCCTCATACGGTTTATATCGTCCCATATACTATCAGACCAAGAACCCGGCGCCACAACCATAAAGGTTGCAGGGAGCTTATCGTCAGCATCAAGCTCTTTGGCAAGCTCTACATGTTCCTTATAGCTATACACATTATCCCTGCTATATTTCCTATATACTTTCTGCAAATCACTTACAGGAAAATTTTTCAATTCTTCCTTGCTTATAAGCCTATCTCCGCTACTGCGATAAAATGAGTGTGCATCTATCTGCCATTGTGCCCTTGTATAGTCCTCTTTGGATTTACTTACAGGCTCATCTGCGTATGCTTTGCTATGGTCCGTGGGAAGCTTACGAAAAAGCAATATATATTCGGGGCATCCTACACCCATCTTTGTACCGTCTTTGCATTGTTCGGACCAACCGAGACGGTATGTCTGATTATTTTCGCGAACTACATCAGTAAGCACTACAATTCTTCCCATATACTTAAAACCGTGTTTGAGGTAATGGAAGACCGTCATCTCGGAAAATGGGTCTATTGTCGGCATACCATCACCTGTGGCGTTGCCAAACAACACTCTGTCTTTTACATGAATGGCAGCTACCCTTCCGGGTTTTAAAACCCGAAGTAATTCCGGCGTGAGATAATCCATCTGCTCAAAGAATTTATCATTATCCTCATTATGACCAAAATCATTGTAGCTTGGTGTATATTCGTAATGATTTGAGAATGGTATTGATGTATGTATCAAATCCACTGAATTACTTTCCATGTTTGCTGTTTCTGCAACGCAATCATTTAAACATACTGTAAATCTCTTTCCTTGCACTTTCACTCTTTCCACCCCTATCGAACGCCTCATTTTCTGAGCCAGTATTTTGTTTGATAACCCGTTTTTGATTACCAGTTGCTGCATCTTTTCACATTGATAATCGAATCGCTTCCATTTTGCCATAAGCTCGTCAAGAACATTCTGCTCTTTTTCTGTGTATATAATATCGATTATGACCTCTTTGGTCTGCAAAAATCTGTATATACGGTGTACTGCCTGTATAAAGTCATTAAATTTATAGTCTATACCGAGAAATATAGCTCTGTGACAATGTTTTTGGAAGTTACATCCTTGACCGCTTATCTGCTTTTTTGTTGCCAGTAGTCTTGTTTTCCCCTCTGCAAAGTCTATAATCCTCTGCTCTCTTATATCCAAATCAAGAGAACCATACACTTCCGAGGCTTCGGGGAGAGCTTTTTTTATAGCGTGCCTTTCGCTCTCCAAATCGTGCCAAAGGATAAAATGCTCTCCCGGGTGAGCATTTACTATCTTAACCATAGCATCTATTCTGTCGTCAAGGCTCTCTCTTTTTTCTTTTGCTTCGGAAACCAACCCCTCTGCTACGGATAAATCAAACTGCACCTGCCCCGTTTTCTTGTCTTCGGTGATGTGATTTCGCATATTGAGCTTGTGATAATTGATTATAAGTTCCGGAAGCTCATATCCCTCATCTTCGTAACCCAAATCGGAAGGTTTTGACAGAAACAACGCCCAACTTGACACCCATAGCCAGAATTCCTCTTCCTTGTGGGGATATAAGGTGAGGTTGTTTGCCTTGGTGCTATCCCTTTTAAAAAACCTCGTAAGAGCCTGTCCTGTATCCATAACCTCGAGAAAGCCTGCATAATGGATAATCTCTTTGTATTTGTTCGGGTCTGGTGTTGCAGTTGCAACAAGTTTATATTTTATCCCCTTGAACTTATCAAGAAAAGTCTGATATGTTTTACTGCCAAAAGAACGAAGCACCGATGCTTCATCAAGACTTACGGCCGTAAAGTATGTAGGGTCTATGTCTCCGTCTCTTACTCTTTCATAGTTTGTGAGCAGAATATCAGCTGTGCTTGCCTTTATTTCCTCCATATTTCGCACATATTGAGGTTTGCCCATACCCAGAAGCTCTACAGCATCGTGTGTAAATTCCTGTCTTACACCAAGCGGGAGAATTATTAGAGCTTGTCCACCCTCGTGTTTTACGGCCAATCTACAGAACTCAAGTTCCTGTACTGTCTTGCCAAGGCCAAATTTTTCAAACAGAGCACGCCTGCCACCCTTCAACGCCCACTTGACTGCATCTTTTTGATGGGGTTTAAGGGCCGAACTGATTTCATTGATATCTATATCAAAGCCGCTTTCAGTAGCTATGCAAATTTTACTTTTTAAAAATTCTTTGTAATTCATTTTCTATACCTCTTTGACCTTTATTCCGTGTATCCACAGCATCATTTTCCGCTTCAAAACAAACTTTGCATATGGTGCACTTGAAGGGTCTCGATATCCTTTGACATCTTCGACTACAGTTTTTCCGTTTTCCTCATAGACGAAATCTGCGCTATATGTAACAGCCTGCTCCACACATACCTTTTTTGTTTTGGGTTGGCCCTTTTTGACACCCACCTTGTAATACTCACCGGTTTCAACTGTTTCATAGTGGGCAGGAATAAGCTCATACTTCTTTTGCAGTTCGAGGTTAGATATCTTCCCTGCTTTCTGCAGAATCTTCAACTCACTATACCGATGCGCCTCTTTGATGCTCTGGAATTTGATGCCATCAAGAGTTATAATTTGATTGTTCAGCTTTGTATTGTTTTTTCTATTCCACCTTCTTGGCATTTTCACCCTCCGTAAGTTCCTTTGCCGTGTTATCAATCAAAGAAAACTTTTCCACACCTAGTTTCTTCTTCACCAGCTCCGCAAACTCGTTGTATGCTTCGGTTTTGGCCGTCTGCACATCTTTTTCAAGCAGTTTAATGACCCCTTTGTACCTCTCAATCTCTTTCTCTTGAGCCTTGATAGTTTTTTCGGCAAAACACTCTGCTTTTTCGTGGTGCTTAATAATTTCTTTTTGGCGGTTGATTAAGTCAAGAATCTCTTCATAAACAAC
>JAZNFW010000072.1:0-11976 GCA_045576175.1 Clostridia bacterium
ATGCCCCCCACCACAGCGACGATAAAACTTTGGTTTTTCTTTTTTGTTTTCTCTGCATATTCCAGAGGGGAGGGGGGGGGGTCGTAGGGGTGGCACCTGCAGGTCACCCCTACGCTCTTTTCGTAAATATAAAAAATGAAAATTCATTTTAATGATAAGATGATTGCTCCGAAATAAAGACATCCTTTTGTATTGTCATCTGGTCATTTGCCGAAACAAAACGCACAGCATTTGACTGTGCGTTTTTGTTGTTTTAATCTTTAATTAACCTTCGTAATTATAGCCTGCTTCTACTGTCTTGATGTTATTTTCAAGTAGTTCGGGTCTGTTTGCAGGTACAAGCTTCTTTATTGCACCCTCGAGCTCTTCTAAAGTAAACATTCCTGTTTCCTTAACGAGCTTACCTACAAGTATCATATTTGCAAGCTTGGGAAGTCCCATTTCGTTTGCCATTTTGGTAGCGGGCACCTTGAACACATCAATATCTGTTCTCTTGGCATCTCTTGAGATAAGAGTGCTGTCTATTATAGCCTTTGCACCGGGTATGAGCTGGTCTTCAAATTTGTCGAAGGAAGGAGCATTCATAGCCACAAGGCTGGTAGGCTCTACAATTATAGGAGATGCCACAGCATCGTCAGATACTATAACGTGGCAGTTACAGGTACCGCCTCTCATTTCGGGTCCGTATGAAGGAAGATGGGATACATTCTTGTTTTCTATCATTCCTGCGTAGGCAATAGCTTTTCCAGCAAAGAGAATACCTTGTCCGCCAAAGCCTGCAAAAATAGTTTCGTGTGTCATATTACTTTTCCTCCTTTGCAGTATCTTTATATACGCCGAGAGGATAATGGGGGAGCATATTTTCTCTCATCCATTCAAAAGACTCGGTGGGGCTCATTCCCCAGTTTGTAGGACAGGTAGATACAACCTCAACAAGTGAGAAACCCTTTCCGTCAAGCTGGTTCTGGAATGCTTTCTTTATTGCTGCCTTTGCCGCTTTAATGTGAGGTATTGTATCAACGGTTACTCTTTCTATATATGAGGGGCCGTCGAGTGTTGCAAGCATTTCGCTTACTCTTATGGGGTTACCGTTTGCCTTCTGGTCTCTTCCGTAGGGAGTGGTCTGTGTAACCTGACCAAGAAGGGTTGTGGGCGCCATCTGACCGCCTGTCATACCATAGATAGCATTGTTTATAAATATTGTGGTTATATTTTCACCTCTTGCTGCTGCGTGAACTGTCTCTGCAGTACCAATAGCTGCAAGGTCGCCGTCACCCTGATATGTGAATACAACTTTGTCGGGGTGAACTCTCTTGATACCTGTTGCAACTGCGGGAGCTCTTCCGTGAGCCGCCTCCTGCATGTCACATTCAAAGTAGTTGTATGCAAATACACTGCAGCCAACAGGAGCTACACCTATTGTGTCACCCTCAATACCGAGCTCGTCTATAACCTCGGCTACAAGACGGTGTACAATACCGTGAGGACAACCGGGGCAGTAATGAAGAGGGATATCTGTAAGTGCGTGAGGTCTGGAGAAAACTTTTTCCATTATTTGTCACCTCCGTTGATTTCTTCTATCTTAGCTAAGATTTCGTTTGGTGTGGGAACGATACCGCCGGTTCTTCCAAAGAACTCAACATCAGCTCTGCCGTTTACGGCTATCTTAACATCGTCCACCATCTGACCCATACTCATTTCTACAGCGAGGAAGGTCTTTTTCTTATCGCCTTCGAGCGCCTTTTCAAATGCTTCGTAGGGGAAGGGCCAGAGAGTAATAGGTCTTATTATACCAACCTTTAATCCCTTTTCCTTTGCTTTTGCCATAGCGGTTTTTGCAATTCTTGCGGTAGTGCCGTATGCAACGAGGATAATGTCTGCATCCTCAATATCCTCGGCTTCGTATCTTACTTCGTTTTTCGCTATTTCGTCATACTTTTTCTGTCTTGCAAGAACAAGGTCTTCCAAATCCTTGGGCTCTATAAAGAGAGAGTTTATTACGTTCTTCTTTCTTGCCATTTTGGTACCTGTGGTAGCCCATTCTTTTTCGGGAAGTTCAAAAGCATCTGTGTCTTTAAACTCAACAGGCTCCATCATCTGACCGAGCATACCGTCGCCCATAATCATTACGGGGCATCTGTACTTATCGCCGATGTCAAAAGCATCGGAGGTAAGGTCTACCATTTCCTGAATGGAAGATGGTGCAAGAACAACAAGGTGGTAGTCACCGTGTCCGCCGCCCTTAACTGCCTGATGGTAGTCGGACTGTGCAGGCTGAATACCGCCAAGACCGGGGCCGCCACGCACTATGTTAACTATAACACAGGGTACGTCTGCACCCGCTATGTAGGATATACCTTCCTGCTTTAAGCTTATTCCGGGGCTGGAAGAGCTTGTCATAACTCTTGCACCTGCTCCGCCGGCACCGTAAACCATATTTATTGCGGCAACCTCTGATTCTGCCTGAAGAAATACACCGCCAACTTTTGGCATTTTCTTGGACATATATGCAGAAACCTCTGTCTGAGGAGTTATGGGGTAACCGAAGAAATGTCTGCAGCCTGCACGGATGGCAGCTTCTGCAAGAGCTTCGTTACCTTTCATCAAAACTTTGTTTGCCATAAAAGTAAAACCTCCTATCTTTCTACCTCAATTACGCAGTCGGGACATATGGTTGCGCAGAATGCACAGCCTATGCATTTGTCTGTTTCTACAACAGTTGCAGGGTGAAATCCCTTTGCGTTGATTCTGTCTGTCGCCATTACGACTATCTTCTTGGGACATACTGTGGTACAAAGGGTACAACCCTTGCATCTGTCCTCTCTAAAGGTAACTTTAGCCATAATGAAACCTCCTTTATAGTACTAAAATTTATTATTTCAAAGCATCAAACGGTAATTTCATAAATAAATCAAGGCAAAATGCTTTGCTTTTTACATCGCTTGGAAGATTTTTAAGCATCTCTTGTGTGCCCGCTACATAAGAGAGGGGAACGCCAAGGCTTTTAGCTGCTTCTTTTGCAAAATACATACTTTCCAGAAGATGACTTTCCTTAGAAAGATATGAAAGATTTGTATTATTTATAAGACCTGTTATTTTGGCGCGGCTCATAATTTCTATGTTTTGCGAAAGTGCCTTAATGTCTTCAAGGTTACTTGTATCGGGACGAAGAGCATTTAAAACAAAGAACATATCATAGTCCTCGTCCTTTAAATACTGATGATATCTCCCAAGTGCCACGGCACCGTCATCGTCACCGCCCAAATCAAGAACGGCGTGGATTTCTTTGTCTGTGAACACAGAGAGTATGTCCCCTGGTAGCACAGGCAAATCTATATTGGTTGAGGCGTAATCGGATGCAACCACCCTTATGCCTTTTTCCTCAAGAAAATTTCGTATATCATTTGTGCGAAAATAGGGGTTTACTATGTCCATATCGCAGATAACTACATTTTGGAAATCCTCTTTTAATTTAAGTGCCATATTGATGGCTATTTCCGTCTTTCCGCTACCGTAGTGCCCTGTGATGATGTTAATTCTTTTCATCTATAACCTCCAGCACGCAGTTTTTTACGAGCTTGTTTTTGTTTATATATTTCATAAGTGCAAACCATATGGCGATCCATAGGATAAGACAAAGTGCAAAAAATAAAGAACTCATTTTAAATGATGCTTTTATTATATACAAAATCATAGCTCCTATAATTGGCAGTATATAAAGGGCAAATGCTGTTTTAAGAACAGAAGATGTATCTGCACCGATTGCAACTCTGTCGCCCACCTTTGCACCTATGGGGTTTGATACTTCGACTTCTATTTTGGGGTTTTGGCACAAACGGCACTCGCCGCAATCGTGTCCGCAGGCAGAGGCTCTGCATATGGAAACGGTGGCAAGAGAGCCACTTAGCTTTACCACTACACCTTCGCCCTTCATTGTGCAAACCTCCAAAAACAGTATCAATATATCATTATAGCAGAAAGAAATGTCAATTTCAATAAGAAGAAATAATTTTTTGTTGTAAATTTTTGTGAATTGTAAAAAACATAGATTGAGTATGAAAAAACGGGGAGTATTGTGCTTACTCGGTTGACAAAAACCTTTTTTTGTATTATCATAAGTACAAAGTGGTTTTTTATATTCAAAAATATGCAGAAAGAAAAGAGTGCTGTTATGCGTGAATTTGCAGATATTCATTCTCATGTGCTTTTTGGTGTTGATGATGGCTGCGTAGATGAAGGTGCATCCTTGGCTTTACTTAAGAAAATGCAAGATGCAGGACTTAAACAGCTTGTTCTTACACCGCACTACTGCAAACGAAGAGGATACGAAACACCAATAGAGAAAATCAAAGAGCATTATACTTCCCTTTGTAATCTTGCTAAACTCAAAAAAATAGATATCACCCTCTATCTTGGAACCGAGATGGAATATTCCAACGATTGCACAAGGTATATACGAGAGGGCAGGGTGCTTACACTCGGAGGAAGCAGATATCTGCTTTTGGAGTTTGCTCCGTATGTAAGTCTCGACACAATAAAGAGGGGCTGTGCGGAAATTATGCAGCTTGGACTTGTGCCGGTTGTTGCCCATATCGAAAGATATGAATGTATGTACGATGCAGAAGGGGCTATTTTGGAGCTTTTAGGCAAGGGAGTTAAAATACAGGTTAACATACTGTCTGTCGCTCTGGCAAAAGGGAAAACAAAGAAGTTTTTAAAACACATATTTTCAAATCAGCTTGTGCATTTTCTGGCAGGCGATGTTCACAGCATTCCGATAGATGAAAAACATAGGGAAAAGTGTGAAAAATTTGTACTCAGATATTCATCGCAAGAATATCTGGAAGAGCTTACTTATAAAAACGCAAATATAATTTTAACAGGGGGAGAACTCTAATGGAAAACGAAAGAATTGCAGAGAATGAAATTAATCTTCTTGATATGTTCTATATATTGAGAAAGAATTTAATCTCAATTATAGTATCGGCTGTGGTGGTAGCTGTAGTATTTCTTGTATACACCATAACCATGATGACACCTGTCTATAGGTCCACAACCCAGCTTCTTGTAAGAGGAATAAGCCAGGAGGCTATGACTATATATCCTGATTCTTCATCAAGAATTATGCTTATGAACAACAGCATAGAGGTATTAAACGGAACACAGGTTATGTATGATGTTATAGATGAGCTTTCGCTCGAAATTACACCTGAACAGCTTCAGTCTATGATAGACATTTCCTGCCCTGTGGATACTCAGGTTCTTAAGATATCAGTTTTAAGTACCGACCCCTCTCTTGCAAGGGATATAGCAGTCACTTTAGCAGAGCTTGCACACGGTGCACTGGCAGAGAATGTGGGTATAGCAGCACTTAGCGTTATTCAGGAAGCAAAAACCCCTGTAGCACCAGTATCTCCCAATCCGGTTAAAAACACGATTTTGGGCGGATTTCTCGGAGCGTTTCTGGCTATAGCTGTTGCCATTATTATGTGGTTTGTACGAAATAAAATACATACTCCTTCCGATGTGGAAAGGTCACTCGGACTCATTGTTTTTTCTTCCATTCCCCTTGTAGAATCAGAGGAAAACGAAGGTAATGACAAAAACACCAAAGACAAAAAGAGGAGGAAGAAATAATGCAGACCAAGGTTAGCGTAAAGAGAATAAAGAGTAAAACCTTTTTAGAGAGCGAAGCGTACAAAAAGCTCAGAACAAATATGCTCTACAGCGGTAAGGATATGAAGGCAATAGCATTTACAAGCACCAATCCCGGTGACGGCAAATCCGAAATTTCCTACAGAGCTGCATATACTATGGCAGAAATGGGAAAAAAGACAATATATGTTGATGCCGACCTTCGCAACTCCAATTTTACCTCCAGATTTATAGAGGATTACACAGGAGAGCTTAAGGGACTTGTGCATTGTCTTGTAGGTGAAAACAAGGTGGATGAGGTTATAGTAGGTACCCAAAATCCCAATCTTGATCTTATAACCATAGGAGCTATGCCACCCAATCCCAGTGAACTTCTGGCACAGGATATTTTTGGCGAAGTTATCAACGAATTAAAAGAAAAATATGACTATGTAATCATAGACACACCTCCGTCTGGCTATGTTGTGGACGGCGTTGTTGCATCCAAGGCGGCAGACGGCGTTATACTTGTTGTTGTACAAGGAGTCACACCTACAAAGGCAGCAAAGTCAACAGCAGGAGACCTTGTTAATGCAGGTTGCAAAGTCATCGGTTGTGTTCTTAACAAATGTGCCGACAAGGACGGCAGTCAATACGGATTGCGTTATGGCTATGACGCGTATGGCAGTGGCTATGCCAAAGATTTCAAAAATTCCGCAAATAAAAAATCATTGTTTTCAGTTTTCAAAGGTAAAAAGAAATAAGAGTTTTTAAGGGGATGTTTTTGCATCCCCTCTCGAATTTACAGGATTATTTAAACTTTTGTAGAGGAGGGCATAATGTGAAGACAGTAATGCTTGTGTTTGGCACAAGACCCGAAGCAATTAAGATGTGTCCGCTGGTAAACGAGCTAAAAAGCAGAGAGGGTATAAAGACGGTAGTATGTGTCACGGGTCAGCATAGAGAGATGCTAAAGCAGGTGCTCGATGCCTTCAATGTGGAGCCGGATTATGACCTGAGTGTTATGAAGGACAAACAGACGCTTTTTGATATAACAACTTCCATACTGGATAAAATAAAGGCAGTTTTGGAAGAGGTAAAGCCCGATGTGGTACTTGTTCACGGCGACACCTCCACAACCTTTGTTACAGCACTTGCTTGCTTTTATATGCAGATACCTGTGGGACACGTGGAGGCAGGACTTAGAACATACAACATATATTCCCCCTATCCCGAAGAGTTCAACAGGCAGGCAGTGGGAATAATATCAAAATACAATTTTGCTCCCACAGAGCTTTCCAAGGAGAATCTCGTAAGAGAGGGTAAGGCTAAAGAGAGCATATATGTAACAGGTAACACTGCAATAGACGCACTAAAGACAACAGTAAGAGATGACTATACACATCCCGAACTCACTTGGGCAGAGGGCAGCAAACTTATTGTTATAACTGCCCACCGCAGAGAAAACTTGGGAGAGCCAATGCACAATATGTTTCGTGCAATAAGGCGTATTATGGATGAGCACAGCGATGTAAAGGCAATATATCCTATTCATATGAATCCTCTTGTAAGAGAGGCTGCGGCCAAGGAGCTTGGCGGATGCGACAGAATTCACATCATAGAGCCACTGGAGGTTCTCGATTTTCACAACCTTCTTGCCCATAGCTATATGATATTAACCGACAGCGGCGGCATACAGGAGGAGGCCCCCTCGCTCGGCAAACCTGTTCTTGTAATGAGGGATACCACAGAGCGACCCGAGGGTATCAAGGCAGGTACCCTTAAGCTTGTAGGAACAGATGAGAAGACGATATACGATAATTTCAAAAAGCTTCTGGAAAACAAAGAAGCATACAACAGCATGAGCACAGCTTCCAACCCCTATGGAGACGGCTTTGCATCCAAAAGAATTGCAGATATTCTTGAAAGGAGCATATAAAATTGCTTGATATAGTGGTAAGAAAAAGGACGAAACGGGCAAATATTCTTTTGGTTGTTCTCGTTATTCTTTTACTCTTAAACCTTACATTTATCTGGCACAATTCGTCTAAGGTGAGTGACGACTCCAACAAAACGAGTCACAAGATTGCAGAGGAATTTGTAAAGAAGACGGTTCGCGATTATGACAAGCTTGAAAAGTCTCAGCAGCAAAATCACATAAAAAGGGCAAATACAAAAATCCGTTCATTTGCTCATTTTGCGGAGTTTGTGCCACTTGGATTTCTTGTTTTTCTTCTTGCACTTAGTACAGTGTATTCCCACAGACGCACAAGGCTCTATATATTTTGCTTTGCCTTGTCAGTTGTTTTTTGCATTTTGTGTGCACTGGGTGACGAAATACATCAGATTTATGTGCCGGGAAGAAAATTTGAGCAAAAGGATATTGCCACAGACACGCTGGGCTCTTTTATTGGAATGATTATTGCTTTTGCAGTATCTTTAGTTTTTAGAACAAAAGGAGAGAATATATGATAAAGGAAATCTTAGAAAAAGACGGCTTCATATGTGATATGGACGGTGTAATATACCACGGAAATAAGATATTAGACGGTGTAGCAGAATTTGTAAACTGGCTTATAGATTCGGACAAAAAATTTGTGTTTTTAACAAACAGCCCCGAAAAGACACCCCACGAGCTTAGTATGAAGCTTGCAAGAATGGGGCTTGATGTTGATGCAAGCCACTTTTACACAAGTGCTATGGCAACTGCATCATTTTTGCACAGCCAGAATCCCGGCTGTACTGCCTATGTTATAGGCGAGGCGGCACTTACCAAGGCTCTGTACGACAAAAGCATATATATGAATGATGTAAACCCCGATTATGTAGTAGTGGGCGAAACAAGAACCTACAACTTTGAAAAGGTGGAAAAGGCGATAGAGCTTGTAAGAAAGGGCGCCAAGTTAATTGGAGCAAACCCCGATGTTACAGGTCCTACAGAAAAAGGTATTATGCCTGCAACAGGAGCTTTAATTGCCCCAATAGAAATTGCAACCGGCAAAAAGGCATATTTTGTAGGAAAGCCAAACCCCGTAATGCTTCGCCACGGCATAAATAAGCTTGGCTGCCACAGCGAAGAGATAGCTTTTATAGGCGACAGGATGGATACCGACATAATAGCAGGCATAGAGTCAAACGTGGACACTGTTCTTGTTTTGTCGGGCGTAACCTCTATGGAGGATATAGACAACTTCCCCTACAGACCAAAGTATATTCTAAACGGCGTAGGCGACCTTGTAAAATAATTGCGTAAGATTTCTAATGTTGGCGGGAGAGGAGCACATTTGTGAGTACATATGCACTTATTGGAGAAAAGCTCGGACATTCTTATTCCAAGATAATACACGAAAAGTATCACGCGCTAAGGGGCATTTTAGAAGGCTACGATTTAATAGAAATTCCAAAGTGCAATCTGGAGTCTGAATTTAAAAGAATTTCCAAAGAGTATGACGGAATAAATGTAACCATACCGTACAAAATTGATGTTATTAAGTTTTTAGACTCCGTGTCGGACGAGGCTAAAAGAATAGGTGCGGTAAACACCGTAAAGTTCTCGCCGGACGGCATAGTGGGATATAATACAGATTATTTTGGCTTTATGGCTACGCTTCTAAAAAACGATATAACCATAAAGGATAAGTCCGTAGTAATTTTAGGAACGGGCGGTGTTTCCAAAGCGGTACTTACCGTTTGCGAGGATATGGGTGCAAAAGAAATTGTTTTTGTATCCACAAGCCAAACTTCTGTTGGAAAGTATCCCGCAATTCCCTATAGCGATGACTTAAGGGGCGATGTTATCATAAATTGCACCCCCGTAGGTATGTATCCGTCTGTGGATATGTGTCCGCTCTCTTGCATAGCGGACGGCTTTTCTGCCGTTGTGGATACTATATACAATCCATCCGAAACAAGACTTATGAAGATGGCTGCAGACAGAGGCATTAAGGCTGTGGGAGGCTTGTATATGCTTGTAGCACAGGCAGTGCACGCACAGGCAATATGGCGTGGTCAGGATGCAGACGAAATGGCAATAGAAGAAATATATAAGGAGCTATATGGCAGATGAAATATCTTATAATAAACGGCCCCAATATAAATTTTGTGGGCATAAGAGAAAAGAGCATATACGGTGAAAAATCCTATGAGGATATCTGCCGTGAGCTTACAGATTATGCCAAATCAAAGAAAATAGAACTGGAAATATGGCAGTCCAACCACGAGGGTGCCATTATAGACAAAATCCAGAGTGTATATAGTAGCGATGTAAAGGGAGTTATCATAAACCCCGGTGCATACACCCACTACAGCTATGCCATAGCGGATGCCATAAAGAGCGTGGATGTTCCTTTTGTAGAGGTGCATTTTTCCGATATAAATGCAAGAGAGGACTTTCGGAAGATATCTGTTACCAAGGATAGCTGTATAAGGCAGATATCAGGCTTTGGCGACAGAGGATATTATATGGCAATAGAGCATTTGGAGAGCATTTTATGAACAACATATACCTTGTAGGTATGCCCGGCTGCGGCAAAACTACTATTGCAAGTGATGTGTCTGAAAAAGTAAATATAAAGCTAATAGATTTAGACGATTACATAACAAAGAGAGAGGGAAAGACCATCGAGGAGCTTTTTGCTCTTGGCGAGAACATTTTTAGACAAGCTGAGACAAAGGCACTAAGAGAAGTTTCCCAAATGGACGGAGTGCTTGTGGCAACAGGCGGCGGTGTGGTTGTGAGTGATGAGAATATCGATATTATGAAAGAAAGCGGAAAGGTAATATTTATAGATGCCAAGCCCGAGTTCATACTGGATAAATCTTCCCTTTCCGGCAGACCGCTTTTAAAGGACAAGGGAAAAATATTTGAGCTGTACAATAGTAGAATAGAACTGTACAGAAAATCCGCTCACTATACTGTTGCAAACGAAGGCTTTTTAAATAAAGCTTGCTCCAAAGCAGAAGAAACAATAAGAAAAATAATAAAAGAACAGTCTCACTAGAGACTGTTCTTCTGTTTTTGATTGTTATTCTAAAATCATAGTACCTATACCGTGGTCAGTAAATATTTCCAAAAGTATGGAATGAACTATGGTTCCGTCTATTATGTGAACTCTCTCTACGCCGTTTTCCACAGCTTCCTTGCAGCCGAGGACCTTGGGTATCATACCGCCTGTAATGGTTCCGCCGTGTATGAGGCTTGCAACCTCAGTTGTGTGAATTTTGTGTATAAGCTCACCATCCTGATCGAGCACACCGCGAACATCTGTAAGGTACATAAGCTTTTCTGCCTCGAGAGCCTCTGCAACCTTTGCCGCAACTGTGTCGGCGTTTATGTTGTAGCTGTTGCCTTCGTCGTCCACGCCAATGGGGGCTATTACGGGTATGTACTCATCGTCTGTAAGAAGGTCAATAACCTTTGTATTAACTTCCACTATATCACCCACAAAACCGATGTCCTTCTTTTCGCCGTCAACCTCGGTATAGAGCTTCTTGCATTTTAAAAGGCTTCCGTCAAGACCGCAAAGACCAATTGCCTTTCCTCCTGCATGGTTTAACTTGGATACAATGTCCTTGTTTGTTTTACCTACAAGCACCATCTGAGCTATGTCTATGGTTTCCTGTGTGGTAACTCTGAGCCCGTTTATAAATTCGCTCTCAATATTGTAAACCTTTAGTGTTTCGGATATGTCAGGACCGCCGCCGTGAACTACAATGGGGTTTAAACCAACATATTTAAGAAGAGTTATATCGTCCATAACCGATTTTTTGAGCTCTTCGCTGAGCATAGCGTTTCCGCCGTATTTTATAACTATCTTCTTTTTATATAGTTTTCTTATGTAAGGAAGAGCCTCTATTAATATATCGGCTTTCTTTATCATAGTTTCTATAGTATCGTTCTTATGTGCAAGACCACTCATCTTATGTAACTCCTTATAAATAGAATGCAGGATTATCTATGCCTGCTTTTTCGTTAAAGCCCATCATTATGTTCATATTCTGAACTGCCTGACCTGCTGCACCCTTAAACAGATTGTCTATGGCAGAGGAAACAACCACTCTCTTTAGTCTGTGGTCCACCTTAAAGCCTATTTCCATAAAGTTGGAGCCTGCCACATTCTTTGTTTCGGGAAGCTTGCCTGGCTCTAGAACTCTTACAAAATACTCGTCCTTATAAAACTCGGAGAATATTTTGTATATTTCCTCGTCTGTCATATCATTTTTTAAGTTGGCATAGCTTGTTGCAAGTATACCTCTCTTCTGAGGAATGAGGTGGGGTGTAAAGGAAACGAGGATTTCCTCGCCTGCTGCGTGACCAAGTTCCTGTTCAATTTCCGAGGTGTG
>JAZNFW010000073.1:0-23807 GCA_045576175.1 Clostridia bacterium
GCGACTATATCACAAATGACGAGCTTTTAGCAAATAACGGCAAGCTCTTTAAGATAGTATACAGCTACACAAATGTTACAAACGGTAATTTAACATTTGAATATACAGCTAACACTGTCCTTGCAGGTTCAAATATGGTTGAAGGAACAGGCTATGCGGTAGAATCCATCGAAGTTCCCTTTAACAGACCTTACAGAGTGAGAATCTATAAGCAGAAGGTGACAGACGAGGTAGATGCTTCGGTTAAGACATACGACGGTCCCGAAATTGAGATTCTGGAATCAGCGGACGGAGCGGAAGTAACCTACACTCCTGCTGTAATCACAGGATTTATACAGCCAGATAGTCTTACAGCTACAAATAACGGCACTTTGGCATATTTGTTTGATGTATACTACAACAGAAACATATATAAAGTTACCTTCAACGGTATAGATTACAGTTTCCTCTATGAGCAGAAGCTCTACAAGGACAACAATTCTGCCCTTGCTCTTAAGCAGGCACTTACTGATTATATCGCTGAGCGTCTTGCTGCGGGCTTTGAGGTAACATATTTCTACGGAGACGGAACAGCTGTAGATACCGAGTCCGATGCTATAATTATAGGAGATATCGAAATTACAGCTACCGAGACCGAAATTGAAACCGATACCTTTACAGTGAACTTCTATGAGGGCACAAATAACTTAAAGGGCAGTGTAGAGGTTGCACCAAATGCCTATGTAACACAGGCACAGGTGGACGAAAAGCTCGGCAATCCCGCAGACTATGTGGTAGAGACAGGCTACACCGACAGTGACGGTAACCCACACATAATTCGCCCCGAACTTTGGTACAAAAAGGATGGCGAGTGGACTAAGTTTGTTCCTAATGAGGTAAAAATCGAAGAAGATACAGATGTATATCTTCTCACAAGATATGTGGCAGCATATTACGATACAGACTTAGAATTCAAGGGTGTAAAGGTTCCTCAGCTTGAGCTTGTGGTTCCCTACGACTCAAACACAAATCTCACAGAGTCTATGCTCGATACACTCACAGCACTGAGAACTCTTCTCGACAGCACACTCTATGATATAGAAAATCAGCTTGGCAAGGATATTTTTGCGGGACTTTTGGAGAAGGCTGCAAAAACAAAGCTTATAGATGAAGAAGGAAATCTCTTAAATCCCGAGATACCCGTACCTCTTCACAAGTTCATTACAAAAGACTTAATAATGAAAGAAATAGATACATACATTGATAACCACATCAATGACGAAGAATTTATTTCTGAAATACTTCGAAACGACACCGTTGTAGAGGAGCTTCTTAAAAACACCCAGATAAGAAAGGACACCCTGGGAGACCCCTCCAAGAGAGATAAGCTTCTTACCGACAGTGTTATAAAGAGAATTATAGTTAAAGAGGCAGTTATAAACTGGATACTTAATGAGACCGACTTTAAAGAGGAATTCATATTAAGTGACGATGCTTTCAGCTATATTGCAGACGACCTCGACCATGTTCTCACAAACCTCGACATCAGGGATATGATTCTTGATGCGTGCGTAGAGTTTGTAATTGATGTATACTTTGAAGAAACAAAGACATCACCCGAGCTTTACAACTATATCGACGAGGTATTGGGAAGCGACGAGTTCATAGCAGACATAGAGTCTCACCCTGAACTTAAGACAATGCTTGTAGATGAGATTAAGGCAATCATCTCTGATACTTCCAGCACAGATACATCCAAAGCAGGATTAAAGCAGGAAGTGTTAGACAAGATAAATGAATCTGATACATTTAAGCAAACTGTTCTTGACGCAGTTGTTCACGATGATGATACACTTCTTGGAATAGGTAAGGTTATAAGAGAGGCTCTCGTTTCGGGAGATACCACTTATGATGCTATCATCATAGATAAGATTACAGACGAGTTTGCTGATCCCACATCAGCTCTTAAGGCATCTGTTAAAGCTTCTGCAAAAGACGCAATAAAATTGGATGTACAGGCATGGATTCCAGATAATCTCTCTTATGTAAGAGACGAAATCATAGAGTCAACAAAGACCAATGTAGACCTTCTCTCTAAGATGCTTCTGGAAAGCGGATATGTTACAGATGCGACTGAGGCACTAAGTCATGCACAAGAATATGTAAATGGCACAAGCGTTCACATAAGCGACATCGACTCTGAGATAGATGGCTTTGCAGCTGATAACACAAATCTTAATGCGTTTATCGCAGACAATTTTGATGATGTGTACAATTTGGCATATGACCTGATGTTTGACGACATCTACACTGATTCCGGTCTTCTCATAAGCGCAGTAAAGACATATGTAGAGACCGATGACACTGCTCTTATGAATGTGCTTGAAATCTACAAGTCTAATCCCGTAAGCATTATGGATGTGTTCGAAGAGTACATCGAAGACCAGCAGAGCTTCAGCGATGCGTTTGATGTATTTGTAACCAGCACAGCATTCGATACTTTCTATGCAGACTATGTTTCCGATGACAACCGCTTTAATGCGATGTTTGAAGAATACTACGAAACACATGTACACGATGTAGCTAAGGATGCATATGATAACGCAGACCTTCACGACACAGTTACAGACTATATTTACAAATACACAGAAAAGCTTGTAACCGAATATGCAGAAGGTCAGCTCGAGGCAAACGGCCATGGTGATTTAAAGACAACTATAGACAAACTTATTAAAGAAGATTTTGCTGAGGTTGTAAGAGAAAAGTATTTCAGTGACGACCCCGAGGATGCAGATTTCAAGGTAACCATCGATTCCTTTATCGAGACAGAAGGAACAAGCCTTATTGAAGAATATGCCTCCGTGGACTGCACACTGGACGAGGATATTGTAGCATTTATAGATGCAAGAATAGATGAGCATATAGGCGAAGCGGCAGAGCAGTATGCAAACGATACTTTGGATGCAGATGTAAAAGCTCTTGTAGATGCTGAAATCGATTCTTATATGATTAGTCTTATAAATGACTACATCAACGATGAAGGCACAGCAAGAGAGGACCTTGGAGAACTCATCCCCACATATGCGCACGATGCAGTGGCTACAATCAAAGCAACCGATGCATTTAAAAACACCATATCCGATTTCACATCCGGAAACGGCGTGAGAGTTCACAAGGATAACATAATGTTTGTAAGTATCATTTCCGATATTATAGCAGGATATGACTACGACAAACTGGTAAGTGAATTTGCTCCTGCAGGCATTAAGAAGATTACAGATAAGGTGGGCAAAGATATCGCATCAAAGTATGTAAATGCACTTCTTGCAGATTTTGTTGGCGGTATGGACGATGCTGAAGATAAGCTTAACGCAGACCTCGACAATGATATTGAAGACAGTGTGTATAAGTTTACCACAACACCCAGAGTAAGAGTTTACTTTATGAAGGACTTTGTGGTTAACGCATACAACAAGGCTATGCCAAAGATTACAGGCAAGCTCGAGGGCAAAGACCTTATAGAGGCAAACCCATATGCACAGGAACTTATAGGCAAGAACTGGATTACAGAGCTTCTCGATTATGACTCTTCAAAAGACGGCATAGAAATGAGCGGCTACAGCATTAAGAAGGGCACATACAATGAAGAAGGCGACTTCTATTCAAGCCCGATTATAACCTACTACGACATAGTGCTTGAAAACATCATTCTTCTTCACGATGCAATAATGTGGTATGGCGATAATTACACAAATGCAACCGTTGAAGCTAAGCTTGATGCAGTATCTGCACTTCTTGGAACTTATGCCGGCAAGGCAAACGACGCTATAATGCACTATATCAAGACAGGCGAACTTCCCAAGGGTTACACACCCTACGAAATTGCCGACAAGATATTAAGTAAGGTGCTTGGCGTAAACGACAAGATTGACGGAGCATATGACAAGGTAGAAGATAAGTACTACGAGAACGAAGAGAGAATTTTAAATCTCGTACAGAAAATCAAAAACTTCTACACAGAAAAGCTTAATAAGGACTATGAAAACATCATAGACCTTGCAGGCATCAAGATTTATGCAAACGAAGAGGAATATGAGCTTTATAAGATTCTTCTCGAAATGACAGATGAAGGTAATGCATTTACCTTCGACACTCTCGCTGATGCTATAGACGACTCCAAGAACTATCACGGCATAAACAAGCTCGAAGATGCTATGGCAAAACTGAAGAATAAACTTAATCAGTTCAGCGAAAATGTTGTTTCTGATATAAGATTTATCAGAAATGCCTACAAGTTTACCGTAGGTCCCAGAGAGATTAAGGGACACAATATAGGCGAGCATTCTCTCAAGCTCAGAAGATATTTCCAGTATATCAATTACTAAAAAACGCAACCTTTTGAGCATATAAAAGGTATTATAAGTAGGAACAAATATCTCTGCACCGTTTGGTGCAGAGATATTTAGCCAAAAGCAATAATGCTTGGAAAGGCAGGAAAGAAAATGAGAAAAATAACATCAATCTTGGCTCTTGTCCTTGTGCTTGTGATGTCGGTAAATGTGTGCTTTGCAGACACATCTGCTACACAGACAGTTCAGGACGCAAAGCCTACAATGAAGGATGTTGACCCCAACACCGAGCTTGGAAAAAGCATTCAGAAGCTCATCGATGCGGGAGTAGTAAACGGTATTCCCGAGGAAGACGGCACATTTACATACCGTGCACAAAATGAGATAACCCGTGCAGAATTTTGTAAGATGATAAACACAACCTTTGGCTACAATGTTGCAGCAGACAACATTTTTTCGGATGTAAGTCCGGAAAAGTGGTACTACGTGCACGTTCTCTATGCAATAGAGAAGGAATATATAAAAGGCAAGGGCGACGGCACCTTTGGCGGCGAGGACAACATAACAAGAGAACAGGTTTGTGTGATTTTAGATAGAATTGTAGGCAAAAAACCCGACACAAAACCCGCTCTTACCGACGAGGTTTCCTCCTGGGCAAAGGACGCGGTGGAAAACATAATTGGCCTTGGCTATATGTCTTTGGAAGAGGGCGGAAAATTCCGTGCTACAGACAATATGACAAGAGGCGAGCTTGCGTTTGCTCTGGATGATTTTGTTAAAGTAATTCCAAAGCCTGAAGGAGATAACACTCAAGGTGGCGAAGGTTCGGAAAACGGTTCGGGTAATGAATCGGGCAACGGCAATACTTCGGACAACGGCAGCAATTCGAACAGCAATTCGGATTCCGGCAGCAAAGAAGATATAGGCAGCGACAATGATTCGCCAAACCCCGGCGACAATAAAGACCCCCAACCCGAAGCGGTTTACTCCATAAATTATATGGTGGATGGTGGTTATTTTGGCGGAGTAACTCCAAAGTACAGCTACAAATCCTCTGATGATTCGTACGTGCTCCCTGCACCTTCAAAGACAGGCCATAAGTTTATGGGCTGGTTCAGGACAGCGGATGCAGACATGTTGACTGACGAGAAAGTTGTATCAATAGAAAAAGGCTCTTCGGGCAACAAGACTTTCTATGCAAAATGGGCAAAGGAATATAAAATAACTTATGTTCTTCACCCCGCAGAATATGAAAATCAAAATGATGAGACCATCCTTGGAAGGCTCGACGAAGCTCCCAAGGCAAGCTATATAGAATATGACGAGGAATATGTCCTTCCCATACCCTACAGATATGACGGCAACGAGTTTTTGGGCTGGTATATACCGCAAGAATTTGAGGGAGAAAGCGGTGCTATCATATATTCTCCCGAATATCTGATGGAAACTATACCTCAGGGCACTACAGGAAACATAACTCTTCACGCAGTATGGCAGAGTATGCTAGACTATTCGGATGATACCTACTGGTATATAGACGATGCCATAACAGAAATTGTGGAAATGAAGGAAGATGGGCTTCTGGAGCTTTCCGAAGAAAGCGGTATGCTTGCCTTCTTTGAAGATGCTCTCCCCGAGGTTCTGGCGTGGCAGGATCAGGGAATTCTGGTAACCAAGACACTTGTAAGAGGTGTTTATGAGTCCGATGCCAACACTTTAAGACAAAGCTATCTTGAGCTTGATATTACAGAGAGAGAAACAATCAGGAATGAGCTTCTTGGTATGAGAAATTCAACCACACTGGCAAATATATTTGGTCTAAACACTCTCTTTGGAACAGAAGAAGATTAAACAATACGAATGTAGAAAGACCGCAGTATGACTGCGGTCTTTCTGTTTAAAAATAAGATAGGTAATGTACTTATTTAAAAATCGTGAAACAGGAAAAAGCAGAAACATTATATGTTTCTGCTTTTTCCTGTATGTGTAGTATTATTATTTAATGGGATTGGGTATATCAAAAAATCTAAGGAGCTTGTCGAGAGCATCTTTCTGATTGCTTGTGAGTGTTTCGTATATTCGCAAAAGCTCATCTTTTTGTTCCTTCTTGTTTTTTATTATATCCACATAGCCTTCCAGTGTGTCAAACTCTTCGTCCAGAAGTCTCTTTGTGGATTCGCAGGTAAGAAGAACCGAACTTCTGTTATTGTAAGCAATATTTGCACAGGTCTCCATAGAATCCAAAAGGTTAAGGATATCTAAATATTTTTCTCTCGGAGGTGTTTCGCCGGGGGCGTATTCCTTGCCTATTACAGCGGTGCGAAGCCTAGTTATAGCGTTTGGTTTACCGTTTTTGCCGAGAAGATAGACAAGAATATTGTCTACTGTGGTCGAATTGGCGTTTTCTATAACAGTATCTGTGAGAACATCCTGTTGAATACAGAGAGGCTTTAAGTTGTTTTTGTTCCATACAAAGAGTTTAATTCGGTCGGGAGTGAGTATATGGCCGTCTCCGTCTTTGTATGTAAGGGGGACTTGCAGATTTCTGAAGCTTGTGCCGGATGATGCGTCCAGTAAAATGGTTTTTGTGAAGGCGCCGTTTGTATACATGTTTACAAAAAGAATGCCGTCTTCATATGTTTTTGGAAGTGTGACAGAAAACACCAAAGGCTGGTCTGGGCTTCTGTCATGCCTTATGCTTGATATGGTAAACACTGCATCTGCGCTTTGCATATCCTGGGCATTTGCAACACACGAAAGGGAAAGCACAAGCGCAAGACACAAGCAAATGAGATTTTTCATATATATCATTCCTTAAAATAGTATCAATTTAATTATGACATAGCTTTTATTCAAAGTCAATACAAGTCACAAAACTGTAAAGAATTGGCTTATATCTCAAAAGGATACATAATATATTTATATGAGGTGTTTTTAAATGAGATATGCCGCATACTGCAGGGTATCAACAGGAAGCGACGAGCAGATGAATTCACTTATAAACCAGGAAAAGTTCTTTAGAGAATATGTGGAAAAACGGGGCGACACGCTTGTAGAAATCTATGCCGACCGTGGTATAAGCGGCAAAAGTATGGAAAACAGGACGCAGTTTAAACGCCTTATGGAAGAGAGTAAATTGGGCATATTTGATGCAGTTCTTGTAAAGGACATAAGCCGTTTTGCAAGAAACACCCTGGATTTTCTCACGGGAATACGCTTTTTAAAAGCAAATGGCGTGGATGTGGTCTTCATTGGTGCCAACCAGAAGGTTTTGGGCGAATCGGAATTTGTGTTAACTCTCTTTGCCGCTCTGGCTCAGGAGGAGTCCTGTGCACTGTCCAAACGAATAATATTTGGAAAAAAGCAAGGGGCAAAAGGGGGAAGAGTGCCCAATATAATATACGGCTACGATAAGATAAATACCTTTAGCCTTGCAGTAAACGAAGAAGAAGCAAAAGTAGTCAGGGAAATCTTTTCTATGTATTCAGAGAAGAATATGGGCTACAGAAAAATAGCATCGAATTTAAACAAGAGACACATCCCCACAAAGCTTGGAAAAGAGTGGAACCCAAAGGGAATAAAAAGAATTTTGGAAAACCCCATTTATAAGGGGGTGCTGATAAACAACAAGACGGAAACCACGGATTTTCTGCTTGGGTTAAGACGGCAGGTACCCGAGGATATGCGTTATTATCACTACATAGGATCTCTTGCCATAGTAGACGAAAAAACTTTTACTTTGGCTAGCAATAAGATGGCCCAAAACGGCAGTATAAAAAGCGAAACTTTCCCTTCCTAAGCAAAGTTTTTGAAAAAGCGTTGGCACACACAGAAGTGGTTGACCCCATAGCACTTGGCGCAAGAATTGTAGAACCTACCGACAACTGTTGCTGCTGTGGCTGTGATACAGATGTAAATTCCGTTCCCGAATGTATACTCACCGTGTTTGAAGAAAATCTTGTTGGCGGTGACGATGTACGCAAGGTGCTTGTAACACTTGGTCTCTTTACCATTGTAAGACTTGAAAGAGAAGTTCAGCTTATCGTTCCTGTGATTGATTTCTGTATTCCAAAGGATGAATGTTCGGCAGTTTCTTCCGAAAATAATCCCTGTGAACTTTTTGAAAAGCTCAGCTTCCCGGTGGAAGAATTTTTCCCGCCCGAAAAGGGATGTCTTTCCGACAATAATTCAAGGTGCATTTAAAGGGGCGCAGTCCCTTTTCATCCCGGCCGAAAACTGCTTTTGGTAAGAGGATTTAACAGGGATTTGACACTAAAATGTTTTTCGTTTTTAATTATTTGTGAATAAACCGCAAGGGGAGCCAACAGCTGCTCCCCTTGCATCCCCAGCCGTCCGCTGTGAAATATGCAGGGAAACCAAAACTAAAAAGCCAAAGATTTATCGTCGCTGCGGACGCGAGTATTTACTCGCTTGTCCTCGCTAAACGGCAAATGTATAAGGGAACTTAAATACTACATTTGCCGTTTCCGATAGCTTTGGCTTTTTCTTTTTGCTTTCTTTTTCCTTGCATATTTCAAGGCGGATTTTTCTGCTTTTGGTTAGATAGTTCATATTTTCAATTTTATTGTGCGTTTTGTAAATAGATTTTAATATGAACTATAATTTGAGAACAAAATTTCGATAAGCACAAACCAAAATTCCGCCTAGGGCTTTTGGCGTAAAGAAAACCCCTCTTAAAAACGCAGATACACCGCAAACGGCACTCGAAACAGATAAGTTCCATTATAAGAGTGCCGTTTAGTGAGGACTTGCAGAAAAAATTTCTGCTTCCGCAACGGCGGTAGGATATGCGTTTTTAAGAGAGGTTTTTAGCCGTAAAAGACCTAGCGGACGGGGCGGGGGCGTGGGGGTGACACCTGCAGGTCACCCATACGGTCTTTTCCCAAATGATTAAAAAATAAAACTTTAGTATGCGTTAAGGTACTCATTACAAAATAAATATATTCTCCTTGTGCAGAAAGGCTCAAAAAACAAAGCACACTCCTTTCGAAGTGTGCCGTAAACTGCAAGTTTAATACTACCCTCAGAACATTCCCGGTATATTAAGTCCGCCGGTTATGGAATTCATCCTGTTTGCATTTGCTGCGTCCACCTTGGACAAAGCGTCATTTACTGCGGTAAGGATAAGGTCCTCGAGCATTTCAACATCGTCGGGGTCCACCGCCTCGGGCTTAATGCTCACGCTTGTAAGCTCCTTCTTGCCCGACATTTTAACACACACAACCCCGCCGCCTGCGGAGGCTTCAAATTCCTCTTTTTCAATTTCCTCCTGCATTTTAAGCATATTCTGCTGCATCTTCTGAGCCTGCTTAAGCATATTATTCATGTTAGAAGCGCCCATTCCCATGGGTATTCTTGGTTTTGCCATTGTCGTTCCCTCCTGTTAGTTTAAATATTCGCCGCTTTTGGCGTCGTAATAATAGGTGTTGCCTTTATTATCTTTTATTCTATAGTACGGCAGAGCCGTAGCAGTTATGTGTTCCTCGTTTCCGTACGGAAGTCCTGCAAGATAGCCGTAGTCTATAGAGGTGATTTCAAAGGGGGCATTTTTCATTATTTCTTCGTTTTGAAGCATATTTATAAGAATGCTTGTAATATATGTGGTGTTTCGCACCTTGCTTTGCGACTTGACCTTGTTGCTAGCGGGCTCGTACCATCTGCCGCCAAGTGTGTACGAAGGGCCGTTTTTGGTAACTTTTATAACACTGTCAAATATCCTGTAGCCTTTAACCTTGCAGGTAATGTACCAGGTGTTTTCGCCTGCTTTAGAAAAGTGCATATATTTGGTGTCAAAGCCGTTTTGCTTAAGAAAAGAAAGGACATCCTTTTTTGCATTCCCTGTGGGCGAAGCGGGGGTCATAGTGCACGAAAAACGGTTTGCATCTGTTTTGAATCCGTTTTTTTGGCTATGAACTATATCGTTTGTATATACTGCATTTTTTGTATCAATACCCCTCAAGTTTACTGCAAAGCGTTCAATTTTGTCCGCATCAAGTGTCACAGAGTTACTTTCGAGCACCTGAACGCAGTTTTTTGCGGTGTCCTTGTCTATATAAAACCTGGATGAAAAAAAGCTTGTGGCAATAAGATATATATTTATTCCCAGAAAAAGCACTATAAGAAAGCTTTTAACCTTGCCCAGATTCATAGTCCATCCCTCATCTGTTTTTTATAATTCTTGTTTCGTTCTTATCCGTTTTTGCAATCCAATGGGGTCTTGCCTTGCCGTCTCCGATTGTGTAGTAAGACATATACAAATCGGTGATTTTATCTGACTCTATGCTTTCGTTTGCCATAAGGGTGTCGAGAGCTTCTATAACTCCCGTGCAGGATACTCTGTTACCGTTTGAACGGTAGCCGTACACAGCCTGTCTGTAGGACACGATTTTGGAGCCTACCACCTCAATCTCTATGGCGTGATTTAATGCAGTGTGCGAGTCGGTGGCGGGTATGCGTGTTACGACGCCCATTCCCTCTGCATAGTAGTCTATGGTCAGGGTAAAGCTGTTGTCGGTATCGCCGCGTTTCACAGAGGAAAGGTTGATGTTCATATTTTCATCACTGCAGGCGATATCCCATACATTATTTACAAATTCTATGCAATCTATGAATGTATCATAAAATTCGCCAGAGTTTCCTATGTCTATGCCCTTTGAGCTGTTGAGCGATTTAAATTCCAAGAGACCATCAGGATACATCTTGATTGTTCCGTAGTTTTCGGCAAATACTATGGAGCTGTCGGGGCTTACATTCTTTCTTGTGTTGGAAAAGTTAAAACCAAAGGGTCTTAAAAACTGTGAGTAAAGCTCCTCGTTTTCCCATATGTCTTTAAAATAGTTTATTTCCGAAACCTCAACGGTGGCTACGGGCTTTATGTACAGAGTCACCTGTGAGTCTATTGTAACCTTTTGCTCCTTGCTGTCTTCCGATTTGTCGAAGTTAAGCTCAAATGAATAGGGATATTCGCCCGATGAGGATGCTGCATATTTTTCTATGAGCTTGTCTATTTCCACAGAGTCTAAAGGCAGGGTGATGTCTGTATAAACATCTTCACCCGTGGATTTGGCAATAAGATGCGGTCTTCCTGTAATATTGTCGCCCGACACGATTATAAACTCCTGAACACTTCCGCCAGTAATGGCATTTATAGAGGTGTCCAGTATTGCGGAAAAGGTTTTGATGTCGTAGGACACAGGATAGGAAAAATATATGGATTTGTATTTAAGTGCTTCTTTCCATACCTCGCCGGTGCCTTTTTCCACGTTTTCTTTCTCTTTAAGACCGGATTTCAAAACATCCTTAATAGTTTTTGCCATATCGTCAAAATCCTTGGAGGTATGTGTGTAGAGTCCTCTTAAATCGTTGTTGTTCACTACAATTTTAGACGGAATTGACACATTCTCCTTGGACAGATAGTAGCTCTTCTGATTTTGTCCTATGGAAAAATAATTTGCTAAATTAGAAAAAAAATTATAGCCGTCCGGCCATAATTTTTCACTAAACCAATTATTTATTGTAAGTATGATACTGGTTACTACCAAAAAAGCCAATACTGTGGTTTTAATGGTTTCCTTCTTCATGTTAATCACCCAAAATTACGGATTCAAAATACTCTGCCAGAGATTTTTGATGGCATCGATGAGATTGTATTTAATAAGTGTGATTTCCAACTTTGCGGTTTCTACAGATGTGCCTGATGTGGCAACAACCATTATGTTGTTGGTGCCGTATGTAAGAGCTAAGTTTTGTGCATAAAGACCTGCAGCACCTACAACAGATTCCAGAGCGGCGCCGTCTGCGTACATTTTTACATATGTATTTGTTGCAGAATCGAGGTTATAGAGTGTAACTGTGGTGCCGCTTGCGGCAACAGCGGAAATAACCATAGCCTTATTTGCTGTGGAAGAGACATTAACCTCGGGGTTCTTAATGTCTATAAGTTCAGTTGTGTTACCTGCGTAGTCAGCGCTTAAGGTTTCGGGCGAAGCAAATGCTGTAAGAGGCACCACAAGAAGTGCCACAGCGAGTATGCAGGATAATAATTTTTTTATGTTCATTTAAATCACCTTTTTATATGTACAAAGCCGAAATTTCCAATTTTCTAAATTCATTATACAACATAATTGTTACAAAACAATTACAACCACTTTAAAACCACATAACATTTGCCGTAATAATCAAACCTCAGATTACAAAAGGGGATGTAAAAAACAATGTTTCCCCACAGCCTCTGTTTCAAGCTTTGAGGGGATGGAAAAAAAGATGCAGAATAAGCGAACTGAGCCGAAGCAAGCTTTGCTTGCAAGGGGGACCCGAAGGTGTATAAAGATACACCGAGAGGTGAAGTTCGCTTAGAGCTTATAGGCTAAAAATATGAGAAATCTGCAATTTTGCAGATTTCTACATAATTTTATTGTTTTGCTGTTCTTTTATGCTTTGGATTGTCAGCAATCAAGCCTATAAGCGCTCTGCGCTTTATTTTACATCCTCTTTGGTTTTAACTGTTGAGAGGCAAGTTAATTATAACCTCTGTTCCTTTTCCCGCCTTGCTCTTTATTTCGATAGTTCCGTAGTGAGCCTCTACGATTTCCTTTGCAATTGCAAGTCCAAGACCTGTTCCGCCCATCTCTCTGGATCGGGCCTTGTCTACTCGGTAGAATCTTTCAAATATGTGCTCCAGATTCTTGGATGGAATGCCAATTCCGTTGTCGGTAACCTTTATGCATATGGAGTTGTACATATGCATTGTGGTTATGAGTATTCTGCCGTTTTGGGGAGTGTATTTTATTGCGTTTGTAATTATGTTTATAAGTACCTGCTCAATTCTGTCGGGATTTCCGTTAAAGAGAGGCAGTGCGTTTGTGGGCTCATACACGAGTGTTTGATTTTTTTCGTCCGAGGTTATTTTGAGCCTTTCCACAAGAGATTTTATCATCTTGGATATGTCAAAGTCCTCCTTGGGCATATCCTTAAGCGAGTAGTCGAGTCTTGATAGAAGGAGCAAATCCTTTACAAGCCTTGTCATACGGTCGGTTTCGTTGTTTATTATTTTTAAAAAAGAGCCAAACATCTTTGCGTCCACATTGTCGTCCGAAAGTGCATCTGTAAGTGTTTCGGCATAACTCTTTACTGTGGTAAGCGGTGTTCGTAGTTCGTGCGATACATTTGCAACGAATTCCCTTCTTGCCCTGTCGAGCTTTTGCTGTTCGGTTATGTCCTGAATCATAACAATTATGCCCTCCGATGAGTCGGGCATCTGTATGGGAACAAAGTGAACAATAAGCTCATTTGTGTCTGTGGTTATGTTTCGCTCTGCACCTTTAAAGTGGGGGAGAAAGAGTACCTTTTCCACCGTTACATCCGTAATGTCGCCGAAAATGGAGTTGAAGCTTATACCCGAGGTATCCTTTATTTTAAGAAGCTCCTTGGCGGCGGGATTTATGTGTATTACCTCGCCGAACTTGTTGAATGCCACAACGCCGTCTGTCATATGGAGTAGGATTGTGTCGGACTTATCCTTTTCGCTTCGTATTTCATACAGTGTGTCCTTTAATTTGGATGCCATTATATTAAAGGTGTTTGTAAGTCTTCCGATTTCGTCCACACTGCGCGTTTCGGTTATTTCGTCAAATTCGCCCTCGGATATCCTCTCCGCCTTGTTTGTAAGCGATTCTATGGGAAGGATGATGGTTTTTGAAAGAAGTACGGAAAGCAGAATAGAAAGAGCAAGACCAATTAAAAGTGCCTGCACCATAATTGTAAAGATGGAGCTCATTACACTGTTGGTTTCCTCTTTTGTGTCGCGTACATATATGATGTACTGTGCGTCGCCCTCGTTTCCTACGGGAACGGCATAATCCATATATCCTGTGCCCGAAAGAGCCTCCGTGCCCACTTTTCCGCTCATGGCAGAAATAATGTTGGGCGATATTTCAAGTGTTTTGGAAAGCTCGGCATTTGTGGTGAGGTTTTCGATGGTTCTGCCTGTTTTGGCGTCCAGAAGATAAAGATTACGGAAGGAGTCAACACCAATCTGACTTAAGTACACAGTAACGGAGCCATACACCTCGTCTGCAGAAGCACCGCCTTGCACAGAGCCGCTTAGCTCGGCAACATAGTCCTCGCTAAATACCGAGGACATAAGGGTGGAAAACTCATTTTCATAAAATTTTTCTATGCTCTCTGTCATAAACGCACCAATTAGAATGATGATAGATATGGTCAGGAGAACAAACATCATAGCTATTTTGAGACTAAGACTTTTAAACATTATTTACGCTCCGAAATAGTAGCCCACACCGCGTTTTGTCATAATGTATGTGGGGATACTGGGGTTGTCCTCTATTTTTTCTCTAAGGCGTCGTATGGTAACATCAACTGTACGTACATCGCCGTAGAACTCGTAGTCCCACACCTTGTTTAAGAGGTTTTCTCTGGAGAAAATCTTGCCCTGCTTGGTGGCAAGGAATTTAAGGAGCTCAAACTCACGGAACGTAAGCTCTATAACCTCTCCTCTCTTTTTCACCTCGTACTTTTCCACATCTATGGAAAGGTCGCCGAAGGTGAGGATTTCGCCGGGTGCATCCTCTTTGGAGGCGAGCTGAGTTCTCCTTAAGTTTGCCTTAACTCTTGCCATAAGTTCCCTTAGGGAGAAGGGCTTTGTCATATAGTCATCCGCACCAAGCTCCAGTCCTAAAATCTTGTCGACCTCTTCCTCTCTTGCGGTGAGCATTATTATAGGAACTGTCGAGGTTTCACGGATTTTTTTGCACACCGAAAAACCATCCTGCCCAGGAAGCATAACATCCAGCAAAATGAGGTCGGGCGACTGGGAAAGAGCCTTTTCCACGGCTTCGTTTCCGTCATAGGCTTCTATAACCTTATAACCGTTTTTTATAAGATTTACTTTAAGTATTTCCACTATTGGTTTCTCATCGTCTACAACCAGGATAAGATTTTCCATATAAGCACGCTCCTACATTATTATATACAATTAAATGATATCATAGGGGCACCCAAAAGTCAAGGGCGTAGGAATAGGGTAAGGTTGTTAACATAATATTTGAGAAATTTGTAAAAAAGTCTTTACAATTAGTTGCATTATGTGGTATAATCACATTTGTCTCTTGTTATGAGACAGACTTTTGGAGGTATGATTATGAGTATTAAAACCGGATTTATAGGAGTCGGCAATATGGGCGGTTCCGTGCTTTGCGGGGCAATTGCGGGTGGCGCTCTAAAAAGAGAGGACACCTATGCATATTCTCTGGCATATTCCGACAAGGTAAAATCACTTAACATAAATGTAACAACTTTGGAAGATGTGGTTAAGAAATCGGATTACATAATATTGTGTATAAAGCCCGATGGATTCCAAAATCTGCTAAGTGAGATAAAGTCCGTAGACGGATACGAAAACAAAGTTTACATATCAATTGCCGCAGGCATAACCATCTCTTTCATAAAGAGCATTCTCGGAGATGTCAAGGTTATCCGCACAATGCCCAATCTTCCGCTTTCTGTTGGCGGCGGAATGACGGTTATTTCGCCGGACGATAAGGTTACTAAGGAAGAGATTTGCTATGTAGACAGCATATTCTCCTCGTCGGGAAGAACACTCATAGTTTCCGAGGACAAGATAAGTGCCTATACTGCGCTAAGCGGCAGCGGACCTGCCTATGCCTTTATGTTTATAGAGGCGCTTGCAGATGCAGCTGTAAGAGCGGGGATCCCCAGAGACAACGCCTATACGGTAGCGTCGCAGACACTTCTCGGCAGTGCACTTATGCAGCTTGAAACAGGCACACATCCTGCTACGCTAAAGGATATGGTCTGTTCGCCCGGAGGTACTACCATAGACGCGGTTGCGTCGCTCGAAAACGACGGATTTAGAAAAACCGTTATGAATGCGGTAAATGCCTGTCTTGAAAAGGCAGAAAAAATGAAAAAATAAGGTAATATTTCATTTCCCCGGCTCATAGCTTGTATGGGGAGTGATAGTATGAACAAAACGGTATCGGAAACAGGGACCAAAAAGATGTTTGCCATAAGTTTTATTCTTGTGGGGCTTAGCATTTTTATGGGCGTTCTTATATCGTTCAAAACGGCAGGTGGAGTATTTGCACAGGGAGCATCGCTTGTGGGCAATTTGTCGCTTGAGGGCATAAGCTTTTTGGGAAGTCTTAAAAAAGCGATTTTTCTTGATGCTCTGTATTGTCTGTCTGTGCTGATTTTTGCGGCGGCATTCCCCATATCGTTTTTGCCCGGTGTTTTCCTGATCTTTAAGGGCTTTTGTCTGGGAGCTGCAGCCGGACTTGCTGCCAAAACCTTAGTAACGGCGGAAGCGGCCCAAATATTTTTTGCTGTATTTATATCAAACTTTTTAGTGCTTCCCCTTAAAATTCTTTTGTATCTTTCTTCGGTGGGCTTTTCTCTTAGGACCTGTCCGTGTCAGCCGATGGAGAAGACGAGGGAGTATGCGAGGTTTGTAGTTAAAATAATAGTGTTTTTTTCTATGATGTGCCTTTTGGAGTGTTTTCAGCTTGGGGTCGGAACTCTGGTGCTGTCGTAGTGCTTGGGAGGAAATATAATGAACGCACTTATGTGTGAGTTTGTGGATTATCTGCAAAATGATAAAAAAGTTGCAAGAAACACCTTGCTTTCATACACAAGAGACATAAAACAGTTCTCGGACTTTATAGCTTCGAGGAAGATAAATGTAGAAAACGTCAAATCTGCCGATGTGGAGGGCTACATTACATATATGCAGCTTGAGGGCAAGGCGTCATCATCGGTGTCGCGCTCTCTGGCATCTGTAAGGGCACTGTATGCGTATCTGCACCTTAAGGGCTTTGTGGGCGAGGACCCCACATACAAGCTCAAAACTCCAAAAACGGAGAAAAAGCTTCCGCAGATACTAACAACAAGTGAGGTCAACCGCCTTTTGAAATGTCCTGACACTTCAAGCGACAAGGGCACGAGAGACAAGGCTATGCTTGAGCTTTTGTACGCCACGGGAATAAAGGTTTCCGAGCTTATTGCATTAAACAAGCAGGATTTGGACCTCGATTTTGGATACATAAAGTGCATAAGTGAAAATGATGCAAGAGTAGTTCCGCTTGGCAAAACTGCAATAAGGGCTCTTAGAGATTACATAAACAATGTAAGAGGCTCAATGATACTGGATTCTGCAGAGACGGCGCTCTTTGTAAACTGCAACGGCTCCCGTATGACAAGACAGGGCTTCTGGAAGCTTGTAAAAAGCTATGCAGATGTTGCGGGGATAAGTAAGGACATAACTCCGCACACTCTTCGCCACTCTTTTGCCGCACACCTTCTGGAAAATGGTGCAGACCTTGCATCCATTCAGGAAATGCTCGGTCACAAGGACATAGTTTCTACTCAGGTTTATACAAAGCTTATGAAAAATCATATAAGAGATGTGTATAATAAGGCACATCCTCGTGCATAGCACATAGGAATGTAAAAGAAAGCGCAGAGCGCTTATAGGCAAGGATAATGATAATTAATTGTGTTAAATAACGGAAAATCAATTATTTTATGTGGGAATCTGCAAAATGCAGATTCCCGTTTTTTGTGCCTATAAGCTCTAAACGAACTTCACCTCTCGACGTACTAAAGCAGCTGTAATAGTATGTGAATGTGTTTTTTGCTGCTTTTTTCAATCACTACTTCGTCAAAATGCTCGTAAATGCCTTGCATATATTTGCGCTTTTTCCTCGTATTGAGTGAAAAAAGCTATCAAAAAATCCAAAGGACCATTAAAGATAAAAATCGGTAATTTTCGAGGCGAAAGGACGAAGGAATACAAGGTATTTCAAGTCCGCCAACGAAGAAAGAACCTATTTTTATCTTTAATGGCATATTCAAATACTATCACAACTGCTTTCCCTTCGGGTCCCCCTTGCAAGCAAAGCTTGCTTCGGCTCAGTTCGTTTATTCTGCATCTTTTTTACATTCCCTCTACGGCGGAACTTCCAAATATAAGTTCGAATTAAAATGATTAACTTGAAAACAAGTTCCGCAGAATGCATAAATGCATTCTCTGCGACTTTTACTTTATGAGTTGGCAATCGATAAAGCTTTTCTTTTTTAAATTTACATCTGCCAAATATGGGGCTTTTTCGTTATTGTCCCCACCAAAAAGCACAAAATATCGTCTTTTTGGCGTTGAGGGTGCACTGCACTTTTTGTGCCGAGTTTCTACCTATTATATATAATAGCATTTGAGAACAGACGAAAAACGCTGAAAAACAAGCTTGGTTTACATAATGTTATTTTTGGGGGTAAAAGGCGTCAAAAGCCCATGGTTAAGGGCACTGGAGTGGGTTTTTGCTCCGAAAAACGCCTAAAAAGTGTTGTGAAAATGCACACATATAGCGTAGTTTATTGTGCAATATTAACGAAATTTTAGAAATAAGAGAAATTTAGTGGTCGAGTTGTAAAAAAATGCTTGCAAAACGAGTTTCTTTATTATATAATAGTCAAGCGTGGCATGACATACGATGATGTGGGAGGTTACCAAACGCGAGGAGTAACGGACTTTGGGGTTAATTTCCACGGAGAATGTCCGAATCGTGAATTCGGGCGGCACGGTCACTTGATATAGGTGTATTATGCCCCGGATAGCTTAAAAAAGGTTTAAGTTGCCGGGTTTTATAATGCATTGAGTACGACACACCCGGAAGGGTGTACGTTTTCATGACTGCCGGAATGGCACCAAGAATATCAAAAGGAGGTACTATCTCATGGCTAAAAGTCAGAAAATCAGAATTAAGCTTAAGGCTTATGACCACCAGTTAATCGACCAGTCTGCAAAGAAAATTGTGGAGACTGCAGAAAGAACCGGTGCAAAGGTTGCAGGTCCTATTCCGCTCCCCACAAAGAAAGAGGTTGTTACAATCTTAAGAGCGGTACACAAGTATAAGGATTCCCGTGAACAGTTCGAACTCAGAACTCACAAGAGACTTATCGACATATTAGAACCTACAGCTAAAACAATCGACAGCTTGCTCAAAATTTCTTTGCCTGCAGGTGTTGAGATTGAAATCAAGCAGATGTAATCTGCAAAAGACTATTTGTTTAGTCTTGGGAGCTGTCACCGTCGTTGGCAGCAGGTCATGTTGAAACACCTTAGTTTCAACCAATAACCATAATAGGAGGAAAGCTAAAATGCAGAAAGCAATTTTAGGAAAGAAAATCGGAATGACTCAGATTTTTACAGAAGACGGCCTTGTAATTCCAGTTACAGTTATCGAAGCCGGCCCTGTTACAGTCGTTCAGAAGAAGACAGTTGAAAACGATGGCTACAATGCTATCCAGGTTGGCTATGTTGATGCTAAAGATAAGGCATTAAACAAGCCCGAGAAGGGACACCTTGCTAAAGCAGGCGTTGCAGGAAAGAGAGTTTTAAGAGAATTTAGACTCGAAGATGATTCCGCTTACAATGTAGGTGATGTAATCGCAGCAGACGTATTCGCAGAAGGCGACAAGATTGATGTTACAGGCATCAGCAAGGGTCACGGCTATGCAGGTACAGTAAAAAGATGGGGCACACACAGAGGTCCTATGACTCACGGTTCCGGTTATCACAGAGGTGTTGGTTCCATGGGTGCTTGCTCTACACCGTCCAGAGTTATGAAGAACAAGAGACTCCCCGGACACATGGGTGTTGAACAGGTTACAGTTCAGAATTTAGATGTAGTTAAGGTAGATGCAGAAAAGAACATCATCCTTGTAAAAGGTGCAGTTCCCGGTCCTAAGTGCGGCGTTGTAACTATCAAAAACTCAGTTAAGGCGTAATTAACGTAAGGAAGGAGGACTAACAATGCCTAAAGTAGCTTTATATAATATGGAAGGAAGCCAGATTGGCGATATCGAATTAAATGAAAGCATTTTTGGTTGCGAGGTAAACACAAGCGTTCTTCACGAAGTTGTTAAGAACTACCTTGCAAATCAGAGACAGGGCACACAGAGCACAAAGACTCGTTCCGAGGTTCGCGGAGGCGGAATTAAGCCTTGGAGACAGAAGGGAACAGGTCGTGCAAGACAGGGTAGCATAAGAGCTACACAGTGGATCAAGGGCGGTATAGCATTAGGTCCCAAGCCCAGAGATTACAGATATTCTGTAAACAAGAAGCTTAAAGTAATAGCTCTTAAGAGCGCATTAAGCTCTAAGGTAAACGACGGTGCATTTATTGTTGTAGACGACATTAAGCTTGATGAAATCAAGACAAAGGCAGTTTGCACAATGCTTAAAAACTTAAAGGTTAACACCAAGGCGCTCATCGTTACAAACGAAAAGAATGACAATGTTGTTAAGTCAGCAAACAATATACAGGGTGTTGCTACCACATTTATGGGAAGCCTCAATGTATATGACATCTTAAAATACGACGTAATGGTAATATCCAAGGACGCTGTATCAAAGATTGAGGAGGTGTACGCATAATGAATAAATACGATATCATTATAAAGCCTATCATTTCTGAAAAGAGTATGGATCTGTCCGCAGATAAGAAGTACACCTTTAAGGTTGCTCTTAATGCAAACAAGATAGAAATAAAGAAAGCTGTAGAAGAGATTTTCGGCGTTAAGGTAGAAAAGGTTACTACTCAGAGAGTTCTCGGCAAGATTAAGAGAATGGGCGCTAACTCCGGCAAGAGAGCAGACTGGAAGAAAGCAGTTGTTAAGCTCACAGCCGACAGCAAGACCATTGAGTTCTTTGACGGAATGGCATAATAAACCTATTAGAATTAAGGAGTGAAAAGGAATGGCAATTAAAAAATTTAATCCTACATCTCCCGCACGCAGATTTATGACTGTTTCAACCTTTGAAGAGCTTTCTAAGGTTGCTCCGGAAAAGTCGTTGCTCGAACCTAAGAAAAGCAACGCTGGTAGAAATTCATACGGCAGAATAACAGTTCGTCACAGAGGCGGCGGAAACAGAAACAAATACAGAATCATAGATTTCAAGAGAAATAAAGACGGCATGAATGCCACTGTTATGACAATCGAGTACGATCCTAACAGAACTGCAAACATCGCTCTCATCCAGTATGAAGACGGTGTAAAGAGCTACATCATAGCTCCTGTAGACTTAAAGGTTGGCGATGTTGTTCGCTCCGGCAGCGATGCAGACATCAAGCCCGGTAACGCACTCGAAATAAAGGACATCCCCGTGGGTACTCTTATTCACAACATAGAGCTTTTCCCCGGCAGAGGTGCTCAGCTTGTAAGAGCTGCAGGTAACAGTGCACAGCTCATGGCTAAGGAAAACGGTTACGCACAGGTAAGACTTCCCTCCGGTGAGGTTAGAATGGTTACATTAAACTGCAGAGCTACAATCGGCCAGGTTGGTAATGTAGACCACGCAAACATCTCTATCGGTAAAGCAGGAAGAAAGAGACATATGGGTTGGAGACCTACAGTTCGTGGTGTTGTTATGAACCCCTGCGACCATCCCCACGGTGGTGGTGAAGGTAAGTCACCTATCGGTATGCCCGGACCTGTTACTCCTTGGGGTAAGCCTACACTTGGCTACAAGACTCGCAAGAAGAAAAAGCAGTCCAACAAGTATATTGTTAAGAGAAGAAACGGCAGATAATTTAGATTATCTTAATACATTCCAATATTTTGGGAGGAGGTTACAAAATGGGAAGATCAGTTAAAAAAGGACCTTTCGTTGATGCAAAGCTTTTAAAGAAGATTATTGATATGAACAGTTCCGGTGAAAAGATCGTTGTTAAGACATGGTCTAGAGCATCTACAATATTCCCGGACATGGTTGGCCACACAATCGCAGTTCATGACGGAAGAAAGCACGTTCCGGTATATGTAAGCGAAGATATGGTTGGCCATAAGCTTGGTGAGTTTGCACCCACAAGAACCTTTAAGGGTCACGCAGGTGCCAAGACAACAGGCGTAAGATAATATTAAATACAGTTTACAATCCGGGAAGGAGGATTCACGCATGGAAAACATGGCGAAAGAAGCAAGAGCTAAAGTTAGCTATGCTCGTATTTCTTCAAGAAAAGTTAAAGTAGTTATAGACTTAATCAGAAATAAAAATGTCGGTGAAGCTATGGCAATCTTAAAGCTTACTCCCAAGGCAGCAGCCGAAATCGTAGAGAAGCTTTTAAAGTCCGCTATTGCAAATGCTGAAAACAATCACGAAATGGACATAGATAAGCTCTATGTTGCAGAGATTTTTGCAAATCAGGGACCGACACTTAAGAGAGTACAGCCCAGAGCACAGGGCAGAGCTTTCAGAATCAGAAAGAGAACAAGTCACATAACCATCGTTCTCAAAGAAAGAGATTAATGAAAAGGAGGAAGAACCTTGGGTCAGAAAGTACATCCACATGGATTAAGAGTAGGCGTTATCAAGGATTGGGATTCCAAATGGTACGCAGACAAGAAAACTTATGGTGATAATCTTGTAGAAGATTACAATATCAGAAAATACCTTAAGAAGTCTCTCTATGCAGCTGGTATCTCCAAGATAGAAATTGAGAGAAACGACGACAAGGTAAGAATTCACATTCACACAGCAAAGCCCGGTATACTCATCGGTAAGCAGGGTGCTGAAAAAGATAAGATTAAAGATAAGGTAGAAAAGCTCATCGGCAAGAATGTAATAATCGACATCGTAGAAGTAAGAAATGCAGATGTTGATGCACAGCTTGCAGCAGAAAACATCGCTTCTCAGCTCGAAAGAAGAATTTCCTTCCGTCGTGCTATGAAGCAGGTTATGCAAAGAGCTATGAAGATGGGAGCAAAGGGTATCAAGACCACATGTTCCGGTCGTCTCGGCGGTGCAGAAATCGCAAGAAGCGAGCACTATCACGAGGGTACTATTCCTCTTCAGACCTTAAGAGCAGATATCGACTACGGTTTTGCAGAAGCAGATACAACCTACGGTAAAATCGGCGTTAAGGTTTGGATTTACAAGGGTGAGGTTTTAAACGCTAAAGAGCAGTTTGTAAAGAAGGAAACAAAGCCTCAGGCTCCTAAGGCAAGAGGACAGAGAAGCAAAGGAGGCAGATAATCATGTTGTTACCTAAGAGAGTTAAATACAGAAGAGTCATGAGAGGTCGTATGAAGGGCCAGGCTATGCGCGGTAACAAGGTTAGCTACGGTGAGTTCGGTCTTCAGGCACTTGAGCCCTGCTGGATTACATCTAACCAGATAGAAGCTGCCAGAATAGCTATGACTCGTCATATCAAAAGAGGCGGTAAAGTATGGATAAAGATATTCCCAGATAAATCAGTTACAAAGAAACCTGCTGAAACTCGTATGGGTAGCGGAAAGGGTTCACTAGAATATTGGGTAGCAGTTGTTAAACCAGGTAGAATTTTATTTGAAATGGAAGGCGTTTCAGAGGAAATCGCTAGAGAAGCTTTCAGACTAGCAGCTCACAAACTTCCAATCAAAACA
>JAZNFW010000074.1:0-3478 GCA_045576175.1 Clostridia bacterium
GCTTATGATTGATTTGAAGAATTCAAACAAAAACTCTCCTTTGTTCAAACAGCATATAGATTATATAAATAACGCAAGAAAAGACTACTGCAGAAGCGATTATCTGGAGACGGATAAGGAACAAATCATAATAGATTATATTGCAAGTATGACAGACGATTACCTGGTAGAACTCTACGATTATTTCTACCCGGGAGAGAGTAATGTAAAATATTTTTCCTATTTTGAGTAAAGTAATATATTTTTCCTATTTGATTAAGGAGGATAACTATGAAATTAAGTGAAGTAAAAGAAATTATTTCTGCCGAGGTAATAACTTTGGAAAACAATATTGACAGAGAGGTTAATTCAGCTTTTGCCTGCGACCTTATGAGCGATGTGCTTGCCTTTGTAGAGGATCAGCCAATGCTCCTCACCGGACTTATAAATCCGCAGGTCATCCGCACAGCAGAGATGATGGATATGAAAGCCATCATATTTGTAAGGGGCAAAAAGCCTACCGAAGAAATCATCGAACTTGCACAAGAGTCCGGTATAGTGCTTATGACTACAGAACATACAATGTATTACGCGAGCGGATTGCTTTTTAAAAGCGGCTTGTATACTAAATAGGAGGTAGTTATGGAGGGCTATAAAGTCAGCTACAACATAGATGGTGAAGATTTTACTGCTGCGGGTGAGGCCTCACGAAATCTAAAGAAAATTTTGCGGCAGTTAGGAATTGACCCTCAGTTAATCCGCAAGGCAACTATTGCCATGTATGAGGGTGAAATAAATATGGTCATCCATGCCGATGGCGGTGTTATAGATGTAACAATAACCGGCGAGAAAATACATATGCTTCTAAAAGACAGAGGTCCGGGAATAAAGAACATAAATCTTGCGATGACGGAAGGCTATTCTACTGCAACAGAGGAAGTGAGACAACTTGGATTTGGTGCCGGTATGGGTCTTCCGAACATGAAAAAATACACGGATTATTTTAATATCGAAACTACTGTGGGAGTAGGAACAACTGTTGAAATGGTAGTCAACATCACAAAGTAAGGTGGTATGTATAGTGAAAGATATAAGACATTCAGTTCAGCTTGACACCCAAAAGTGTCATGGCTGTACCAATTGTATAAAAACATGTCCTACACAAGCTATCAGAGTACGCAACGGCAAGGCAAAAATCATCACCAATCGCTGTATTGACTGTGGTGAGTGTATACGAGTTTGCCCTTATCATGCCAAAACCGCAATCACGGATTCTTTTGATAAGTTAAAAAATTTCAAATATACTGTGGCTCTTCCTGCACCTACGCTGTATGGTCAGTTTTCTGAGGCAAAGGATATTAACTCTATACTGAACGGTTTAATAAAAATCGGTTTCGACGATGTTTTTGAAGTTGCCGCGGCTGCGGAAATTGTAACAAATGAAACCAAGAGGATTGTAAAGGAGCGTAATCTCGAGCTGCCTGTAATAAGCTCTGCTTGCCCTGCGGTTGTTAAACTAATATCTACAAGATTTCCAAATCTGATAGATAACATTTTGCCGATAATTTCTCCAATGCAGCTTGCAGGACAGATAGCAAGGGAAGAAGCTATTAAAAAAACAGGACTTATGCCGGAGGAAATAGGAATTTTCTTTATTACGCCCTGTGCAGCCAAAGCTACCTGCGGTCAATATCCTATAGGTCTTGAGAAAAGCAATATAGACGGCTCAATTTCCATAAAAGATGTTTACTTAAAGATTCTTCCGTATCTCAAAACCGACGAATTAAAACCTCTTGCAAAGGCAGGCTTTAATGGGATATGCTGGGCTAACAGCGGCGGCGAAGCCAGAGCGTCTGGAAATGTGGATTATGTTGCTGTTGACGGAATACATAATGTGCTAAATATTCTTGAGGAAATAGAAAATAATCGTTTAAAGGATGTAGGCTTTGCTGAGCTTTTGGCATGCACAGGCGGCTGCGTTGGCGGACCGCTCAATGTAGAAAATTCTTTTGTGGCAAAAAGGCGTGTTAAAACTCTGGCTTCCAAGAGCCAACCTTCTTCGGATGTTACTGCGCAATTCCAAGGAGAATACGACATCGATTGGAAGATACCGCTTGAGTTTACCAGTAAGCTTACGCTTGATGACGACATAACCGTAGCTATGCAGAAATTGGCAAGAATGGAGGAGATATATAATACTCTTCCCAAGCTTGATTGTGGTTCCTGCGGTTCTCCGTCATGCCGTGCTCTTGCAGAAGATATAGTCCTTGGATTCACCAGCGAAAACGCATGTATAGTTAAGTTCAAAGAAAAGGTTTTGATGCTTGCCAAAGAGGCGGGTAGCATCAATTTTGATGAATAGTGGGGGTGTTTTTATGACAGTTTCCAAACTTGTAGAAGCATTATCATTAGAAGTACTTAGCCAAGGAGATATGACAAGAGAAATCGATGGATGCTATTGCTCCGATCTTCTCAGTCATTGTATGTCAAATATTTCGTACGAAAATCTATGGGTTACTGTACAGGTAAATATCAATATAGTCGCAATAGCTGTACTTACTGAGCCCTCTGCAATTATCATTTCACAGGGTATGGCAGTAGATGATGCTGTAATACAAAAAGCCAACGAGGAAGGCGTTACAATACTCAGAAGTTCAAAAAATTCATATGAGCTGTGTGTAGATATCGGTGAAAAAATATGAGTATTTCCTATGATTTTCATATACATTCTGCACTTTCGCCGTGCGGCGATGATGATATGACACCAAACAACATTGTAAATATGTCTGTATTAAAGGGGCTTGATGCCATAGCCGTAACCGACCATAACAGTGCAAAAAATGTCCGTGCGTGCTATGAGTGCGGAAAAAAGAATGGGTTAATTGTTTTGCCCGGCATGGAAATAGAAACATCGGAAGAGGTGCATCTTCTGGCACTGTTTTCACATCCTGATAATGCAGAGACACTCGATGATATTATATCATCAAAACTGGTTAAGATAAAAAACCGAACAGACATATTCGGCACCCAGCTGGTATTGGATGAGCAGGATGAAATTGTGGAAACAATTCCAAATCTACTTTCAACAGCCACTATGCTTACTCTCAGTGAGGCAGTAAAAATTGTAAGAGATTTAGGTGGGGTACCCATACCTGCACATGTGGACAAAACATCCTATAGTGTAATATCAAACCTTGGGTTTATTCCAAAGGAGCTTAATTTTTCTACCGTGGAAATGAAGTTTCCTGAGATGAAAGACAGCTACATAGAAAAATATGATTTGTCCTCTTGCAAGGTCATCCACAACTCTGATGCACATTTTCTTTGGGATATACATGAAAAAGAGCATTTTCTTGACATAAAAGCATGTTCGGGGCAAGAAATCATTGACTATTTAAGACAAAAAAACTGATTTTTTTTGTGGAATATGACGAATTTGCATGGAAACAGCTAAAAGCCTAGCAAAATCGCTAGATATATGGTATTATTGAATAGTTGT
>JAZNFW010000075.1:0-17505 GCA_045576175.1 Clostridia bacterium
AACAAAAATTGTTATTATCGAGACAAAAGCACAGGTAATCCTGACGGATTATCGAGCATTTTGGCGAAGATAAGAGCGGTTTTTGAATCTTAAAATCGGAGTTCGGATAATGCTCCAATGGCTAATGATTTCCGTTGTAATCCATATCTATATTTATTACACAAAAATACTCTTTGCCTATTCTGTGCCATACCTCGTTTTGAATAAGCTCAAGTACCTGTTTTGAGCTGTACTTAAACTCAAAGGGAAGCACTATATCGAATATAAGATTTGTGTGGGTATTTCCTGGAACCATACGGAAATCGTGTATGGAAAGAGAATTGTCTATATCGGTAACTATGTGACAAACCTTTTCCTTAGCACCGAGAACCCTCTCATCATCCGTCACTATAGGGTCCATATGTATTACAAGCTCTATGCCCATTTCGGCAGAAATTTCTCTCTCGATATTGTCCACTATATCGTGGCTAAAGAGCATATCCTCTTTGGCATCCACCTCGGCGTGAACGGAGGCAAAGGTTTTGCTTGGACCGTAGGAATGGACTATAAGGTCGTGAATACCTATTACACCATCATAGGAAAGTACCCTTTTTGCAATTTCATTTACAAATTCCGCTTCGGGAGGCTTTCCTAAAATAGTATCTATAGTTTCTCTTATAAGCGATATACCTGCCCATATGATGATTAAGGAAACTACAATACCCACATAACCGTCCAGACCTATTTTAAATATTCCTCCAACGATGGCAGACACCAAAACCGCCACTGTGGAATAGACATCGTTTATGGAGTCTTGAGCACTTGCCTTGAGTACTGAAGAATTAATCATATCCGCAAAGCCCTTAAACATTTTGCTCATTACAAACTTACCCGCTATGGAAACTGTAAGCACCACCACGGTTATTGTCTTTAGCGGTATATAAACGGGGTTTATTGCCCTGCCCACAGAGGTCTTTATAAGCTCGTAGCCTATAAAGAGGATTAAAAACGACAAAAGAAGCGTTGCCACATACTCTATTCTTTCGTGTCCGTAGGGGTGGTCCTTGTCGGCAGGTTTGCCGGATATTTTAAAGCATATAAGAGTTATAACCGACGACAAGGCATCGGAGAGATTGTTTACTGCATCTGCAACCACAGACACACTGCCTGTTACAAGGCCTGCAATAAGCTTAATGATGCAAAGAATTGCATTTAAAACGATGCCCGATATTCCTGCAATTTTGCCTACTGCATCTCTATCGGTTTCTTCTTTTTTAAAAAGTCTTAATAAAAATCGTGACATATCAGTTTAATTACATATCCTTTAAGAGATTTATATTCTTTGCAATATACTCATATCCCGAATAGATGGTAAAGAGAGTGGATATTGCCATAGTTACAAAGCCTACCCAGGGGTAAGAGCAAATGGTGTAGTCTACAAAGCTGAACACCATAGTAGAAAGTATTGCAATCATCTGAAGAACTGTCTTTACCTTGCCTGTCATAATTGCAGCCATTACTATGCCCTTTGATGCAGCAAGAGTTCTAAGGCCTGTTAAGATAAACTCTCTTGCAATTATTATAACAGCCATATAAGCAGGAATAAGGTCAAGCTGGATAAAGCAAATGAGTGCAGCCGAAACAAGCAGCTTATCGGCAAGCGGGTCCATAAACTTTCCAAAATCTGTTATAAGTCCTCTTGAGCGTGCTATGTGACCGTCTACACCATCTGTAAAGGATGCTATGGCAAATATAATTGCAGCAAATATGTTGGAGTAAGCCCATTCATAGTGAGCTCCGCACATAAGAACAATCATAAAAAGCGGAATTAAAGCTATTCTTGCAAGTGTAATCTTATTTGGTAAATTCATCTGTAACCTCTCCTGTAATATCATATTCGTCGGCATCTATAATCTTTATGTTTACAATGTCGCCGGCGTTTAGCTCGTAGCTTGAATATATATAGGCATTTGCATCCACCTCGGGAGTGTCCTGCGATGTTCTTCCCACATAGCAGAATTCTTCCTCATCATAGCCCTCGACTATGGCCTTAGTGATTTTGCCTATCTTTTCTTTATTCTTTGCGTGAGAAATTTCTTTTAAAAGCTCCATCGCTTCGTCACGCCTTTGCTCCTTGATGCTGTCATCTATCTTTCCGTCAAAGTCCGCGGCAGGAGTCCCCTCCTCGCACGAATATGCAAACACGCCCACTCTGTCGAGCCTGTAGGCTTTTAAAAACTCTTTAAGCTTTTCAAAGTCATCCTCTGTTTCACCGGGAAAGCCCACAATAAGAGATGTCCGTATGACTACATCGGGGCATAGAGTACGAAGCTTTGTTATAAGTGCTTCGACCTCTTGCTGTCTGCTCTTTCGTCCCATACGCTTTAAAATGCTGTCAGATATGTGCTGAAGAGGCATATCCACATATTTTACAACCTTCTCGTTATTTGCAATTTCCTCTATAAGCTCATCTGTAATATTTTCGGGGTAGCAGTACTGCAGTCTTATCCATTCTATTCCTTCTACCTTAGACAAATTCCTTAAAAGAGAGCTAAGAGCATAATTTCCTCTGTCCTTGCCGTAGTAGGCGGTGTCCTGAGCTATAAGGATTATTTCCTTTACTCCGCTTTGTGCAAGCTCTCTGGCTTCGGCAAGAATACTCTCCTCGGGTCTTGACTTGTATTTTCCTCTAAGCTTGGGTATGATGCAGTAGGTACAGTAGTTGTCGCATCCGTCTGCAATCTTAAGGTATGCACTATAGGACGGTGTAGTTTTTATCCTTGGCAAATCGTATGCCACAGGTGTGTTTGCATCGCCCACTATAGAGAGCTTTTGTTTGTTCTTATAAAAGCTTTCTATTGCCTTGGCAATATCGGCGTAATCGGTAGTTCCCAAAATTATATCAACCTCGGGAAGCTCCTTCTCTATATCATCTTTGTATCTTTGTGCAAGACAGCCTGCCACTATTATAACTTCGCACTTATCTTCCTTGTACTGTGCCATCTCAAGTATGGCACCTATGGATTCCTCTTTGGCACTGTCTATAAATGCACAGGTGTTTACCACTATAATGTGTGCTCTTGACGCGTCGGCTGTTATTTCGTAGCCTTTATCCGCCAGAATACCGAGCATAGTCTCGGTGTCTGTGAGATTTTTGGCACAACCCAGTGACACAAAACCTATTTTCTTTTTCATTGTATCAATCCTTTTGCAATTTACAAATGGATATTGCCTTTTCTATATCCGAAAATTCAAATCCGCGTGATGCAAAAAAACGCATTATCCTTTGTTTTGTCTTTATGTCCGTAATATCCTCATTAGAGTACTTACTCTCTATTGCACGGGCAATATCCTCTGCACCCAAAAGAGAAACCTCGCAGAGAGCATCCTCCAGCGTAAATTCATCTATTCCCTTTTGCTTTGCCTCAAAGCGAATCTTTTTTATTCCCCAAAGCTTTTCTCTGCACATTTCGAGAAACAAAAGTGTATACTCATAATCATTAAGGTAGCCAAGCTCTGCAAGCTCTCTTGCAACCTCATCTATAACTACATCATCGTATCCTTTTTTCTTAAGCTCATCGCCAAGGCATTTTTGGGTTATGCTCTTTCTGGAGATTATATCTAGTGCCTTGGATTTTGCCTTGCCAAACTGCGATTCGAACACAAGATTTTTAAGCTCATTATCTGTTATCTCCCTGCCGGGCTTTATTCCAAACAGCACAGCATCCACATCATCCAGAGACAGCACATACTCACCGTCGAGATATACATTAACCCTTTGGGGATTGTTTTTTTGAGGGGAAACCTCTGTAATCTTCATTACTCAACTCCGCCGTTTTCAGAATTTGCCTTGATTCTTTCGGCTCTTTCCTTTGCAAGTCTTTCCTTTTCGAGCTTTTTCTCATTTACCTTGTCCATTATCTTATTATATATTTCGTCGGTAAGCTCGGGGCGGTCTTTCAAAAATTCCTTGACCTTATCTCTGCCCTGACCTATACGCTCGCCCTCATAGGAATACCAGGAGCCGCCTTTTTGAATTACATCCATATTTACTGCAACATCGATGATGCTTCCTTCTTTGGAAATACCCTCGCCAAACATAATGTCGAATTCTGCCTCTTCAAAGGGAGGTGCCACCTTGTTCTTTACCACTTTGGCACGAGTTCTGTTACCTATGATGGAGGTGCCGTCCTTTATAGCCTCTATTCTGCGGATATCTATGCGGACAGAGGAATAGAACTTAAGTGCCCTACCGCCTGTTGTAACCTCGGGGTTGCCGTACATTACGCCAACCTTTTCTCTAAGCTGATTTATAAATATGGCAACTGTGTTGGATTTGTTTATAATGCTTGTAAGCTTTCTAAGTGCCTGAGACATAAGTCTTGCGTGAAGACCAACATGAGAGTCGCCCATAATGCCTGCAATTTCTGCCTTTGGCACGAGTGCGGCAACAGAGTCTATTACAATTACATCTATAGCACCGCTTCTGGCAAGAGCTTCGGCAATCTCAAGTGCCTGCTCGCCTGTGTCGGGCTGGGACACAATGAGTCTGTCTATATCTACACCGAGGTTTTTGGCATATATGGGGTCAAGAGCGTGCTCTGCGTCTATAAATGCCGCTTCGCCGCCCTGTCTTTGAGCTTCTGCTATTACATGCAGTGCAACTGTGGTCTTACCCGAGGATTCGGGACCATATATTTCGGTTATTCTTCCTCTGGGAATTCCGCCTGTTCCAAGTGCAATATCCAAACTGAGCGCTCCTGTGGATATTGTTTCTATTTCTTTTACGGGTGCATCGCCAAGACGCATAATAGAGCCTTCGCCAAAGCTCTTTTCTATCTGTGCAAGAGCCGCTTCTATTGCTTCTGCCTTGCCTCCGATTTCGCTTGTACCTTTGATGGTCATTTTTTCCTTTGCCATTTATATCACCTCAAATAAAAATTTCTATTTCTGTACTTTTTCTATAGCAATTTCCAGAGCACGCGCTAGTGTGCTTTGTCTTATTTCGTCTCTTGTGCCCGAAAAATTGTTTTTAAAAGCAACTGTTCTTTTGCCACGCTGTGCTACGCCTATATACACAAGCCCCACGGGTTTTTCCTTTGTTCCTCCTCCGGGGCCTGCAATACCTGTTACGGAAATTGCAATATCCGCATCTGAAAGCTTTAACGCACCCTCTGCCATTTCGCAGGCAGTGAATTCGCTTACAGCACCGTAGGTTTTAAGTGTTGTCTCCGATACTCCGAGAAGCTTTATTTTTGCCTCGTTTGAATATGTTATAACGCCGTATCCGTAGCACTTACTCATACCGGGTACAGATGTAAGGGATGCCCCTATCATACCGCCCGTACAGCTTTCTGCTGTGGCGATTGTAATTTTGTTTTGTTTTAGTAATTCATAAAGCCTTTTGGCTAAAATATGCATTTATTACACCTCTAAAATTTCAGTGCCCTCCACGGCATCGTCGACCATCTTCTCCCAGTCCAAAAGGTTTTGAGAGAGCTTAACCTTTTCCAATTTTGGTTTTGTGGACGGATGCCTTGGTGTAAATACTGTACAGCAATCCTCGTATGGAAGAATAGAGGTTTCAAATGTGTCTATCTTTCTGGAAATCTCCACGATTTCCTCCTTATCCATACCAATAAGAGGTCTAAAAACAGGCATAGACACTGCATCGTCTGTAACCGCAAGTGCGCTCATAGTCTGGCTTGCTACCTGACCTATGCTCTCACCTGTTACAAGTGCCTGACAGCCTCTTTTCTCGGCAATTTTCTGCGATATCTGCATCATAAATCTTCTCATTACAAGGGTAAGATGCTCCTCGGGGCACTTATCTCTTATTGCAAGCTGAATGTCGGTAAAGGGTACGATGTGCACCTTGAGACCGCCCATATATGAGCCTATTATTTTTGCAAGCGACATAACCTTATCTTTGGCTCTCTCACTGGTGTAGGGGTAGCTGAAAAAGTGAATTGCCTCAAGCTTTACTCCTCTTTTTCCTATCATATAGCCTGCAACGGGGCTGTCTATACCGCCCGAAAGAAGTAGCATAGCTCTGCCGTTTGTGCCTGTGGGCATACCGCCAACGCCCTTTTGTCTGCCGGTATGAACATAGCAGTAGCCCTCACGCATTTCCACATGAATTGTAACCTCGGGGTTTTTTACATCTACCTTAAGGTTATGATAACGAGCGAGCAGTCTTCCGCCAACCTCAGCACAAATTTCGGGAGATTTTAAGGGGAACTTTTTGTCTGCCCTTTTTGCTTCAACCTTAAATGTACTCTTTGACCTTAAAACATCATCAAAGCTCTCTATTATTTCCTCTGTTGCGGCATCTATTGATTTTTCTGTCTTATATGCCACAACAATTGACACAATACCAAAAACCTTTTTAAGTTTCTCAACGATTATGTCTGCCTGCTCATCATTTTCGAGTGGCTCGATGTATATAGTAGCCTGTGCTCTAGTGATTTTGACCTCGCCCGCATCCTTTATAGAGGTGCGGATATTATTTACAAGTGCATCCTCAAACACAGGTCTGTTGTAACCCTTTAATATTATTTCGCCATATCTCACAAGTACTGTCTTTTTCACTTTGTTTACATCCTATCTCATAATTTTTCTAAGAACTTCTACTTCTTTTTTCAGTGTATCGGCAACATATTTCATTTCGTCTAAAGTGTTAAACTCACTTAAACTCATTCTTATTGCCGAATCTATTACCTTGTCGGCTATGCCCATAGATTTTAAGACATAGCTTAATTTCTTTTTGGAGTTGCAGGCTGAGCCTGTGGATACATATATCCCTTTTGACTCAAGCACATGCAACAGAACCTCGGATTTAAGCCCCGGAAAAGAAATGTTTAGTATGGAATATATACTGTCCTTTGGCGAATTTACCACCACATTATCTATACCCGACAAAATGCCTTTAAGAAGACTGTCTTTTAAATTCTTTATATGCTTTTCTGCCGTGTCCAGTCTTTCAAATTTAATCTGTGCCGCCTTTGCAAAACCACACACACCTGCAAGATTCTCTGTGCCGGAGCGAAGAGCCTTCTCCTGACCGCCGCCGAAAACCTGTGGCAGAATCCTCACTCCACGCCTCACATACAGCGCACCCACTCCGTTTGGACCGTGTATCTTGTGGGAGGATATCGTCATAAGGTCTATTCCCATCTTTTCGGGATTTATCTTTATCTTGCCGTAGGACTGGACCGCATCCACATGGAAAAGGCACTTACTGTGGTCAATAGATGCACCGATTTTTTCTATTGGCATTATAGCACCTGTCTCGCTGTTTACGTGCATTATACTGACCAAAATCGTATTGTCGTCTATCATAGAAATTATTTGGTCGGCATCCACCAAGCCGTTTTCGTCCACATCGGCATAGATTACCTCAAAGCCCTCAGACTCCAGATGCTGCATAGTTTCGAGTACTGCCATATGCTCGGTTTTCTGGGTTATGATTTTCTTGCCTTGCCTCATCTTAGCGTGGCAGGCACCCAAAATGGCAAGATTGTCACTCTCCGTACCGCCCGAGGTGAATATAATTTCGCCTGCAGTGCACGAAAGCGTATCGGCAATCACCTCTCTTGCATTATTTAAAGCATCCTCTGCCTTTTTGCCCAGGGAATGAAGCGAAGAGGGGTTTGCGTAGTTATTATTAAGTATGTTTGTTATTTCCTCCACTACCTCGGGATAAGGTCTGGTAGTGGCACTATTGTCGAGATAAACCTCCATACAAAAAGGTCTCCTTAAGAAGTTATATTATAATTATATATATTTTACAATATACAGTGCATTTTTTCAAGTGGTTAAATGCAATAAAAAGCTTATTTCTTTAACTTACCGAAATGTAAGACCATATAACGTGCTAAAATGCCTGTAAATGTTCCTGTAATGCAGGATACTGCTCCTAGCACAATTCCGTAGTACAACACCGAGAAAGAGCGCAAGATAAATGAGGCACAGGCAATCTGACCTAAGTTATGAAAGATTGCACCTACAACACCCAGTGCCCACATAGTATCCTTTGAAAAAAATCTTTTTAGTAAAACCGTTACGATATAACAAAGCATGCCGCCTGCAAGGCTGTACATAAAGGACATCATTTGTCCCGCAAAAAAACCGCCCAGTATAATACGCACAAGAAGAATCCAGAAGGCTTCTCTTATGCCCAGTATATATATGGCGGCAAGAGTTATAACATTTGCAAATCCTATCTTGATACCGGGAATTGGTGCAAGAGGGGGCAAATATGATTCTAAAATATGTATTATAAGTGCCATCGACGCAAAAAGCGCGATGCGTGTGAGTGTTTTTGTGTTCATTTTATCTCGCTCCTGCAACTGCATCTACACTACCTTTTTTATCCGAAAATTCTACAACTACCCTGTTTGGAAGACACACTATGCTCTCGTTTTTTTTCGATATCCTTCCTGTATTAATACAGTGCTTGTCAGGGCAGGAAGAATTGAGCATTGTTACGCCCTCTTTTTCTATAAGAACGGTGTTTGTGCCAAGGGATACTCTGTAGGGGTTTTCTACCTTTGTAAGATTTATTTTTTCTACTGTTTTTCCGTCTTTTTTTATTAATACCTGTGATGCACCGCCCGAAAAGCTCTTTAGCAAAAAGGCTGATGCAAGAAGCAGGACAAACAGTATAACTACAAACAATATAAGTTTTTTGTTGGTTATTTTTATCATTTTAATCCACCAGAAATTCCATATATTCCTTTAGCTTGGCTTCAAGCTCCTCATAGCTTTCTATAGTACACACTTCGCTTCTTATTTTTGCACTGTCTTTTAAATTTTTGGTGTACCAGGCCACATGCTTTCTGGCTTCTCTTATGCCTATATATTCGCCCTTTAAATCCACCATCATACGAATTTGCTCAAGAAGTGTGTTTATTCTTACCGAAACGCTAGGATATTGATATTTTCTGCCCTCAAGTGCCTCTGTAACCTCTTCGAATATAAAGGGATTACCCCTTGCACCTCTGCCTATCATAATGGCATCACAATTTGTTTTTTCTATCATTCTTTTGGCATCATCACCGCTTTTTATATCGCCGTTTCCTATTACGGGTATGGATACTGCCTTCTTTACCTTGGCAATATACTCCCACATGGCGTTTCCGCTATAGTACATCTGCCTTGTGCGAGGATGAACACATATGGCATCTGCACCGCTATCCTCTATTATCCTTGCAATTTCACAAACATCGCAAATGTCATCAAAGCCTATGCGGATTTTGCAAGTCACGGGTACATCAACCGCAGCTTTTACCTTTTTTACAATCTCGCCTATAAGCTTGGGTTCTTTTAAAAGTGCACTGCCATCTCCGTGATTTGCCACCTTGGGTGCGGGGCAGCCCATATTGATATCCAAAATTTTGGCACCGGTAGAAAGTGCCTTGTGTGCCGTCTGTGCCATTATGTCCGGCTCGTGTCCAAAAATCTGCACAGCAAGAGGAGCCTCCTCCTCTAAGGTTTTAAGAAGCTCCATTGTTTTTTTATCATTATAATACATAGCTTTGGAGCTGACCATTTCCGAATACACAAGGCCTGCTCCCATTTTCTTGCAAACAACACGAAATGGCAGGTCTGTAACGCCTGCCATGGGTGCAAGAAAAACACTGTTATCAAGTGTAATATTCCCTATTTTCATACCTATTTCTCCCTGCTGTGGAGCATACTGTTGAGCTCATCGAGGAAGGTGTTTACATCCTTAAATTCTCTGTATACAGACGCAAAGCGAACATATGCGATATCGTTCATATTCTTAAGCTTGTCCATAACAAGCTCGCCGATTTCGGTAGACGATACCTCGCGGTCCAATTTGTTATTTAAGGTGGTTTCGATTTCAATAACTGCTTTCTCTATCTCGGTGAAGCTCACGGGGGTTTTTTCGCAAGCACGCAAAATTCCGTTCATAAGCTTTTGTCTGTTGTAAACCTGACGCTTGCCGTCTTTTTTGATTACAACAAGGGGCACAGACTCTACCTGCTCGTATGTGGTAAAGCGTCTTTCACATTTAAGACACTCTCTCCTTCTGCGTATTGAACTGCCGTCATCCACAGGTCTGGAATCTATAACCTTGCTTTCCATATACTCACAATAAGGGCATTTCATATGTCATTTCCTCGCTTGGATAATTATTCTATGGGTCTGTTTAAGAATGTTGGAATTACAACATCGTCCACATCAAACTTGGAGTTTGAACCCATAGCACCGAATATGGAAGATGTAGCTCCGTTTTCTTCATTTACCTTGCTCTGTGCTTCAAAGCCTGTAGCAACGATTGTTATTACCACTTCGTCATTAAGAGAAGGATCTATGGATGTACCGAATATGATGTCGGCTTCATCAGAAACAAGCTGATGTACAAGCTCGGATGCCTGCTCGATTTCCATAAGACCGAGGTCTGCGTTACCGGAGATGTTAAGTACAACCTTGGTAGCACCGTCGATTGTTGTTTCTAAAAGCGGGCTATTGATAGCCATCTTAACTGCTTCCTCTGCTCTGTTTTCGCCTGTTGCACGGCCTATACCCATATGGCATACACCTGTATTTCTCATAACAGACTGGATGTCTGCAAAGTCCAAGTTAATGTAACCAGGAGATGTGATAAGGTCGGATATACCCTTAACGCCCTGGCTTAAGATATCGTCTGCCATCTTGAAGGCCTCCTGCATGGTGGTCTTCTTGTCGCAGATTTCCAAAAGCTTGTCGTTGGGGATTACAACAAGGGCATCAACGCTGTCCTTTAAAAGCTCAACGCCGGATTCTGCCTGCTGCATTCTCTTTTTACCTTCGAATCTAAAGGGCTTTGTAACAACGCCTACAGTAAGAATGCCCATTTCCTTTGCGATAGATGCAACAACGGGAGCTGCACCTGTACCTGTGCCGCCGCCCATACCGGCTGTAACGAATACCATATTGGCATCCTGAATTGCAGATTTGATTTCCTCACGGCTTTCTTCAGCTGCCTTCTGTCCGATTTCGGGCTTTGCACCTGCACCAAGACCCTTTGTAAGCTTTTCGCCTATCTGGATTTTGTTTCCGGCTTTGGAACCTAAGTCGCCGAAAAGAACCTGCTTGTCTGTATTTACAGCTATAAACTGAACACCCTGTAGACCATCTTCGATCATTCGGTTAACAGCATTATTTCCGCCGCCGCCAACACCAACAACTTTCATATTGGCGCCAACAACTGCACCGAGATTTTCATTCAACATGTTTTTTCCTCCTTGTATTTCCACTGTTTTCTTGCTTTTGTGTTTATGAATCATAAATATGTTAAAATACACCGCAAAAGTTCTATATGTAGTATTATAACACACAAAAAATCAAATTTCCATAGCTTTTTGTAAATTTCTTAAAATTTTTTTAACATTTTTTTAACTTTTTGCTTATTTTTTTTACATAGTACCTTCTTATGAATGAAAAGTCAGAAAAGATACGCATTGTAAACACAATTATTACCGCGTAGTACAAATCTAAGCCTATTTTTTTGCCGAAGAACACCAAAAGTGCCGCTAAAATTGAGTTGCCGAAAAAGCCTGTAAGAAACAAAAGATTTTCAAACTTATCGCGCAAAAGCGCCTTGTATGCACTCATAAGGGCATCTATGGCGGCAATTATTACTACCCCTGCGTATGAACTCAGTGCAGGCGGAATGTACAAATCAAAAGCTATTGCTCCCAAAACGCCCAAGACCGCAGCTACAATTATTATTATCATAAAATCACACCTACTTTTCGGTTTTGGCATATGTAAAGCTCATATGCCCCGTATATTTTCCGATTTTTACTTTGTCGGATTTTGTAACATTTACCTGTATGTTGTAGAGCTTCAGCACATCGAGCACACCGCCTCTTATGGTGAGGGCACTCTCCAAAGAGGCACTGTCCCCGATTGCTTTTATGACAAATGGTGATGAACATCTTTTTTCGTTTATCATAATGGTCGAGCCAACGCATCTTATGGATGTGGTGGCAACAATTCTTTCGGAATTTATACTTATAGCCTCCGCTCCTGCGTTATACAGCTCGTTTACAACATCTCTTAGGTCGCGGTCGTGAACGATGTCGGTAGAATCGCTCTGCCCCTTTGCCGCTACGCTGTCGGCAAGACTTATCTCTATTCCGCTTCCCGAAACATCGGTAATGCCCATTATAAGATGTGCCTTTTCAAGCTCCTGTTTAAGAGCACTCGAGCCACTGTCCTTTGTTGCGGCATCCTGCCTGTATATATCCAAATCGCTTTTTAAGACCATATTTTCTTTTTTTAGGTTTATAATTTCACCGTTTGCGTTGAGTAGCTGAGTTTCCAGCTCTTGTGTACGCCTTACTTCGCTTATACCGGCATCGGAATTTTTGGTTACGCTTTTATACTGCAGGGTAATTGCAAAGCAAACTATAAATAAGATTATAGCTACAAAAATCTGCACCTTTCTTTTGAAAACCAAAGCCACTTTAGTTTCCTCCTTCGTATATTACATTAGACGGATTGGAAACATCTATTTTTCCGCCTCTCACCTCACCCAATTCGCCCAGAACTGCGCTTAAGCACTTTAGTTTGTAGTCTGCCTCAAGTGTGTCGCCCATAGTTACTTTGGTGTCTGAATTTAAAACAAAGCTAATAGCTTTAAGGTCGGATATATCTATCTTTTTTACCCCGGAAAGAAGAGAGTTGTCAGAAAGTGTCCTTAGCATAAGCAAAACCGCCTCGGTTTTTTCCTCTTTTTTTCCGTCTAACATTTCTCCTTTTTTGGCACTATTTAGTGCATAGCCGGATATAACTGCTTTTTTGGGCTTTATCTTTGAGCTTTTTGTAATGCTAACTACCTTGCCTTCGGCACTTACCCCCACATAGTTTCCTGAAAAAGCTATATACGCAGCTTCGCCGGATTCTACTACCTCTATTTCTATTCTGGAAAAGAATTTTCTTTTTATCTTTACATCCTTAACATAGCCCAAAGCGTTTATGCTCTTTTCACACTTTTTGGTGTTCACAAGAAAAAGGTTGTCACCTTTAGCTATGCCCGAAGCCTTTATTACCGCTTCGTCACTTAAGATTTTATTGCCCGTAACAGATACCGAGCTTATATTAAAAAGCGGAGTAAAAAGGCACACAACTACAAAACCCACAACTGCCAAAAAGCCCAGGAGCCTGTTTCTTGCGCGTATTTTCTTTTTTACTGCCGAGCTTCTTTTTTCATTTGGCATCCGTTTTTTCAATCCTTTCTATCATAGCTCCGATGCTTTTGTATTTTTGTTCGAATTTTTCATAGCCTCTGTCTATATAGTGTACACTGCTAAGGTGCGATATTCCCTCTGCACTCATCATGGCTATGGCAAGCGCTGCACCCGAACGCAAATCGCACACGGGGGCATCTACAGGGCGAAGACTTCTCACACCGCGTACGGAAGCTGTGCTTTGGTATGTCCTTATGTCTGCGCCCATTAAAGTGAGCGACCCTGCAAGGCAAAAGCGGTTTTCAAATATATTTTCTCTTATAAGGCTCACACCATCCGAAACACTAAGCACACTCATAAAAAGCGACTGCATATCCGTGGCAAATCCGGGATACGGTGCAGTGGAAACTATCATCTGGCTCTTTAAACGCTTTTTCTTTTCCACAAAAATGGTTTTGTCCTTTATTTCTATGGTGGCACCGCATTTTCTTAATATATTTATGTAGCTAAAAAGGTGCGTGGCATCTGCGTTTTCTATCAGAAGGCTGCCCGATGAGCTACACACCGCAGAAATATAGGTTGCGGTGTCTATTCTGTCGGGCATAACTCTGTAGCGGGTAGAGCCAAGGGAAGAAACACCCTTAATAACCACAACCGAGCTTCCTGCTCCGGTTATGCACGCTCCCATAGAGTTTAGCATATTTTGCAAATCTATAATTTCCGGTTCTCGTGCGGCATTTATAATCCTTGTTGTTCCCTTTAGTTTAGAGGCGAGCACCATTATGTTCTCCGTTGCTCCCACAGACGGAAAGCGCATAGCTATATCGCAAGGAGTAAGGGTGTCTGCACTGCAAGATATTTCATCCATAGTAAATTCCACTCTGGCACCCATAGACTTAAGAGCATCTATGTGTATATCCACAGGACGAAGACCTATATTGCATCCGCCCGGATGCGAAACCTTAAAGCTCTTGCATCTGGACAAAAGAGCACCCGTAAAAAGAAACGATGCTCTTATTCTGTTCATCATATTTTCGGGTATGTATGGATTTATGGGGCCTTTTGAATCTATAGTAAGAACCCCAGCTCCAAAACTGACCTTGCATCCTATAGCCTCGAGTATTTCTATAGCATCATACACATCGGAAATATCGGGACAATTTTCTATTACAGTTACATCCGAATTTATTACCGCCGCCGCCATCATAGGCAAAACGGCATTTTTGGACCCCTGAACACGCACTGTGCCGTCAAATACTGTTGGCCCTTGTATCCTAAAAACTTCCATAAGGCACCTCCGCAAAAAATGCACTGTAGTAGCATTCTATGCAAAGAGCCTATCTTGTGTTACTGTGTGAGATTCTGCATTATTTCATATATCTTATCACAGGCATCGGTTATGCCCATTTCTCTTGACTTTTCCTGCATATCAAGAGCGTAGCTTTCGTCATTTATAATCTTAAAAAGTGCCTTTTCCAAAGAATGCACATCGAATTTATCCTCGGTTATGGTAATAGCCGCTCCCCTGTCGGACAAGGCTCTGGCGTTGTATTCCTGATGATTGTTTGTAACATTTGGCGATGGGATGAGAATGGCACTTTTGCCAAGAGCACTAATTTCTGCAAGAGTTATTGCTCCCGAACGGCATATTACAACATCTGCCGCATTCATAAGTATATCCATATTGTCTATGTATTCAAGGATATGGAAGTTTTCGGGCACATCCTTTATAAGCGATTTTACCCTTGCGTAATCTCTCTTGCCTGTGGCGAAATACAGAGTGTCTTTCATATCCTTATTTCGTTCTATAAACTCTGCCATAACATCATTTATACGCATAGCCCCCAGGCTTCCGCCAAAGGCTAATATTACCTTGCCTTTTGCACCTATTCTTTTTCTGCACTCCTGTTTTGTGTGAGAGAGAATATCCGGTCTTATGGGGTTGCCTGTAAGACGCACATCAAGTGCATTTTTAAGATACTTTTTGCTTTCTACAAAGCTTATTGCAGTTACATCGCACTTGTCTGCAAGAAACTTTACGGCACTTCCGGGAAATACATTCTGCTCGTGCACAATGGTGGGAATACCTAGTATTTTTGCGGCAATCACAGACGAAACACAGACATAGCCGCCTGTGCCTATGACTATGTCCGGTTTAAATTTCTTCATAATTGCAAGTGACTTTACAACCGCAGCACCAAGCTTTGCGGCAGATACTGCACTCTTTAAGGAAATTTCTCTTTTAAGCCCCTCCACATTTACAAAGACAATATCAAAATTCTCTTTGGGGACAAGAGTTTTTTCAAGCCCTTTTTTTGTGCCGACAAAGAGAACTTCGCACTCCTTGTCTACAGATTTAGCATAATTGGCGATTGCAAGAGCAGGATTTATGTGGCCTGCTGTACCTCCGCCCGACAACAAAATTCTCAAACTAAGCACCTCATTTTTTTGAATAGCGGGATATGTTAAGAAGAATTCCCATTCCCATAAGCAGTATTACAAGCGAGGTACCGCCGTAGCTGAAGAACGGAAGGGTAACTCCCGTAACAGGCATTGAGGATGTAACTACTGCTATATTCATAATTACCTGTACCGCTATAAGAGAGGTTATGCCCGTTGCGGTAAGGCACGAAAATTCGTCGGGAGCATTCCGGGCAATCATTATGCCCTTCCAGATGAGTATTGTAAATAAGAACATTACAAACACAGCACCCAAAAATCCGAGTTCCTCGCAGATTACCGCAAATATAAAGTCATTTTGCGGTTCGGGAATGTACAAAAACTTTTGTCTGCTCTGTCCAAGTCCCATACCGTAGAGACCGCCCGATGCTATGGCATAGAGCGACTGCACAATCTGCCAGCTTTCGTCCATCTTGTCTTTAAACGGGTCTAAGAAGGATGTTAGTCTTTTTCGTCTGTAGTCCGATGTCATTATAAGCCCGTACACAAGAGGCAGAGCACCAAGGGCACTTACTACAAAATATCTCATTTTAAAGCCCGAGGCAAAAAGAACTATGCACGCCGATATGGCTATAACCATGGCTCCGCTCATATGGGGCTGAAGAAGCACAATGCCCGCAACGGCAACTATTATACCTATATATCTTATAAACCCGTCTGTGAGCGAATTTATTCTCTGCGGATTGTTTGTAAGGCTCTTTGCAAGAAATAGTATGAGCGTAATCTTTACAAATTCGGACGGCTGGAAGGAAAGACTGCCTATTCCTATCCACCTTTTTGCTCCGTTTACCTCTTTACCCACAACAAGCACCAGAACCAGAAAGATAAGCGAAACTGTAAAGAGAAGATTTGCATATCTTTCTATTTTTTTGTAGTTAAATGTAGAGACCATAAGCATTACGGCAACACCGAATACTGCCCATATAAGCTGTCTTTTGAAGAAGTACATAGCATCGCCGTACTGATAATGTGCATTTGCACTGCTTGCACTAAACACCATTACCAAGCCGAATGCCAAGAGTATAAGTATTATAACAAGAAGGGAATAATCCATGCTGTTTGCATCGTCTTTTTTAGACAAGCTCGTCTTAAGCTTTGGCATAAGCGACATAGTAATTCCTCCTTACAGAATTAAATACGATAAAACGCATAAGGCAGCCGTTGCGATAACTGCACTTATTACTATTTTTTCCTCCGACCAACCGCACATCTCCAGATGATGATGCACAGGGCTCATCTTAAACACTCTCTTGCCTGTGAGCTTAAATGATGCTACCTGTATTATAACAGAGAGTGTTTCAAACACATATACTCCGCCTGCAAGAATGAGGATTAAAGGTAGCTTCAGCGATATGGCACTAAAGCACAGAACGGCTCCGAGATAAAGAGAACCTGTATCGCCCATAAACACTTTTGCAGGGTGTCTGTTGTATATAATAAAGCCAACAAGTGCTGCCGCATTTACGGCGTTGAATATTGCTATATCAAGGCGTCCTCTCCTGTAGGATACAACTGCTAAAAAGATACACACAACCACAGTTACCGATGCGGCAAGACCGTCTACGCCGTCTGTGAGATTTACACTGTTAGAAGCACCCACTATTACTATGAGGGTAAATACTACAAAAATCCACAGCGGAAGATTAACACTTTCACTTAAAAACGGAATTTCAATGGAAGTATCTATAAAATCAAAATAAAGTGCGGTGAATATAAATAAAACTGCCACAATTATCTGAAGAGATGATTTTTGCTTTTCTGTAAGTCCTAAGTTTCTCTTTAAAATAACCTTTATAAAATCATCGGCAAAGCCAATTAAACCAAATGCCACAGAAAATGCAAGAATAAAAAGAGCATCCCT
>JAZNFW010000076.1:0-18880 GCA_045576175.1 Clostridia bacterium
ATGTTTCTCAGACTGCGGTCGTTCATATCCATTACTCTTTTAAAGACAATATTTGTAGGGTCAATACCAAGCTCGTTGCCCTGCTTTATGTGATTGTCCAAAAGAGCTGCAAGCAGATTGTTGGCAGCAGTAATTGCGTGCATATCGCCAGTAAAATGAAGATTGATGTCTTCCATAGGCACTACCTGTGCGTAGCCTCCACCAGCTGCACCGCCCTTAACACCCATAACAGGGCCAAGAGATGGCTCACGAAGTGCTATAACAGCATTTTTGGCAATTTTGTTCATAGCCTGTCCAAGACCTACAGTTATTGTGGTCTTGCCCTCTCCGGCGGGTGTGGGGTTTATGGCAGTAACTAAGATAAGCTTTCCGTCCTTTTTGTCCTTTAGCTCATCCATAATTTCCAAATTGATTTTTGCTTTGTACTTGCCGTAGTAGTCGATATGGTCTTCGCCAAGTCCAAGTTTTGCGGCAATTTTTCCTATGTGCTCCGGTTTTGCGTTTTGTGCAATCTGAATGTCTGTCAGCATTTTCATTCTCCTTTTGTTTGAATTAGGCATACGGCTTGAGAAGATATACCTTTCTCTTCCCCTTCAAAGCCTAGTTTTTCGGTAGTGGTAGCCTTGACACTTACACTGTTTGTTGAAATGCCAAGTGCCTTTGCTATATTTGAACGCATATTGTCGATATGCGAACTCAGTTTTGGTTTTTGTGCTACAATAGTTGAATCTATATTAACAATTTCATAGGAGTGCTCACGGAGAATGCCATTTACTTTCTTCAAAAGTTCGATGCTGTCCGCATTCTCATACACACCATCTGTGTCGGGGAAATGCTTCCCGATGTCCCCAAGTGCAGCAGCGCCAAGAAGTGCATCCATAATGGCGTGAACAAGAACATCAGCATCTGAATGACCCAAAAGGCCGAGCTCGTGCTCAATCTCCACACCGCCAAGGATAAGTTTTCTGCCTTGTACAAGGCGGTGCACATCATAACCCGTGCCGATTCTAATCACCTAAAAGCACCTCCGCTATTATAAGGTCGTGGCGATCTGTTATCTTGATATTTGTTCTCTCGCCCTCAACAAGCTTTATCTTAGCTCCGGAAAGTTCTGCAAGCATACAATCGTCTGTAGCTGTAACTCCATCGAAAATAGCTTTCTTGTGGCAGTTTAATATAAATTCTCTCTCAAAACACTGCGGTGTCTGTATGTGCCAGAGTTTGCTCCTGTCGGGTGTTTTGGTAATATACTTACCGTCGTCTGATTCCTTGATTGTATCTACTGCCCGGGTCCCCAAAGCACACGCTCCATACTCTAAAACAGCTTTGCAGCATTTTGTGATTGATTCTGAAGAAATGATAGGTCTTGCTGCATCGTGAATGAGAACATAATCGGTCTTTAAAGCCTTGATTCCTTTAAGAACGCTTGCCTGTCTTGTAGCTGCACCTTCAATAATTGAGCTTACTTTACTAAAGCCAAACTTCTTTACTATATCGCTGCAGTATACAAGGTAATCGCTATGAGAAACAACAACGATTTCGTCTATTTGCTTGCATTTTTCAAATGCACTAATCGTATGTGCGATAATCGGCATACCCAAAACATCCACAAACTGCTTGGGTATTTCGCCGCCAAATCTTGTGCCACTTCCACCGGCGGCAATCACTACTCCATAGCTTTTCTTCACAGAAAAACCTCCCAATAGCTTTTTGTTAGCTTAAAAATTCGCTCACGGCATCTATCATAGAATCTTTTTCGCAGGATGCAGAAAAACGAATTTCTTTTTCTTTGAGCTTACTGAGTGAATCGGGAATATCCATTCCGGATATTTTGGATAACTTATCAAGAAGTGCAAATTCGTCGCAAGTGTCAATCTCTTCGCCGGAAAGTGCTTCCAGTACACTCTTGTTAAATTTATATGGATTTGCAGTAGAGGCAATAACCGTCTTGGTGTTGTCTCCTGTTTTCTTTGCATAATCCAGATAAACTTTGATAGCCACTGCTGTGTGTGTATCTACGGTATAATTATATTCGTCTTTTATCTCTTTAATTGTTGTTTTTGTCATATTGTCATCGCAAAATCCTGCAGCAAAAGCATCAGTAATTTTTTCTTTTATATCCGCATTAACGGTATACTCGCCCTCAGAGGAGAGTTTACTCATATAGTCAGAAACCAGATTGTCGTCCATACCGGAGACAAGATACAAAAGTCTTTCGAGATTAGAGGATATTATAATATCCATAGAAGGTGAAATAGTTGTATAGAAATCTCTGTTTCTTGAGTATGTACCGCTTGAGATAAACTCGGTAAGAACGCTGTTTTTGTTGGAAGCACATATGAGCTTATTTACAGGAAGCCCCATAAGTTTAGCATAATATGCCGCAAGAATATTACCAAAATTACCTGTGGGTACACAGATGTTTATTTTTTCACCGCAGGTGATGTCACCGGATTTAATCATATCGGCGTACGCACTGAAATAGTACACAATCTGCGGAGCAAGTCGGCCCCAGTTTATGGAGTTGGCACTTGAAAGAGAATAATTTTTCTTTGCAAGTTCTTTTTTATATTCCTCGTCTGTAAAAATCATCTTTACACCTGTCTGTGCATCATCAAAATTGCCCTTAACGGCAACAACGGACACATTATCCCCCTCCTGAGTAACCATTTGGAGCTTCTGTACCTCAGACACGCCCTGCTGGGGATAGAAAACCTGTATGACTGTGCCATCAACATCCTTAAAGCCTTCGAGAGCAGCCTTTCCGGTATCTCCCGATGTTGCAACAAGAATGGCTATGGTATTATCCTCACCTGTTTTCTTTACTGCCTTTGTAAGAAGATGCGGAAGTATCTGCAGTGCCATATCCTTAAAAGCACAGGTCGGACCGTGCCAAAGCTCTAATATATGCATATTGCAAGAGAGCTTAACAACCGGTGCAGCATCCACAGAACCGAATTTTTCCTTGGAATATGCCTTGTCACAGCACTCGGTAATTTCGTCTTGTGTATAATCGGTCAGGAACCTAGAAAGAATAGTCTTTGCCCTGTCTGCATATGTCATCTCTGTAAGATTAATAATATCTTCTTTTGAAACAGAAGGTACTAACTCGGGTACGAAAAGTCCGCCCTCCTCGGAGATACCTTTTTTTATCGCCTCAGCGGAAGAAATCTTAATGTTTTTGTTTCTGGTACTCTGGTATTGCATCTATGAAACCTCCGAACTCAATGTTAAATTATATTGTAATACATTTTACAAAAAATGTAAAGTATTTTGGTAAATAACGAGGATTAAACTGCTGTTATTCTATAGTATCTAAAAATTTAGAAAGCTTTGAAATGGCCGCACTTCTGTGACTTACCCTATTCTTTTCTTCGTCCGAAAGTTCGGCAAAGGTTTTATCAAGCGGCGGATAGTAAAAGACCGGGTCAAAGCCAAATCCGTTTTCACCTCTTAAGATATTGGTTATATATCCGCTGCATTCGCCCTCAAAGCTATACTCGCTTCCATCGGGCATAACAAGGGCAATCACACTCACAAACTTGGCACCTCTGCCTTCAAAGGCAACACCCTCAAGATTTTTAAGTAGCTTCTCGATACCCTGCATAGGTGTGGTATTTTCACCTGCGTAGCGTGCGGTATATACACCCGGCTCACCGTTTAAATAGTCCACCATAAGTCCGCTGTCATCGGCAATTATGGCACAGTCTGTATAGGGCTTTAGCGCTCTTGCCTTTAAAAACGCATTTTCGGCAAAAGTTTCGCCGGTTTCTTCCACATCGATGTCAACACCTATTTCCGCCTGGCTCATAACATTGTGGGGATAAAGAATGTTTTTAATTTCTTTGACCTTTCCCTGATTGTTTGTAGCTACAATAATGTCCATACTTCCTAGTCCTTTCAAATGGCAGATTTTATGCCATTGGTTTTTTTAATACGCAGAAAGCTCTCTCGTCGTTCTCCTGCGGTTTATCAAAACTCAAGTCACCATAGAAAGCTTCAATTGTAAGTCCAGCCTCTTTGGCTTTTTGAGATATAAAATCCATGCTGTAATGTCTCTGGCAGTGGTCTTCGCAAAAGCGAGTATAATTACCGTCACCATCGCTAACAAAAAAATTAAGGTGAAAGTCTAAAAGCTCGTCCTCGTAGTAATTTTCCCAAGTGTAAAAAATATTGTCCTTTTCGAAAACCAAAGTGTTTGAAGCCAGTATTTTTTCAAACTTGTACTTTGTATTAAAATCGAAAACGAATATTCCGCCCGGATTGAGATAGTTCTCTACAAGTTTCATAAGCTTCTCAATTTCGTATGGTTCTGTAAGATAGTTAATGGTATCCAAAAGGCAAACAAAAACATCCACTGTGCCGTAAAGCTCAAAGTCAGTTATGTCCTGATTGATAAAAAGTATCCTGCCGTCTGTGCTTTTTTGCATAGCAACACTGAGCATACTGTATGAATTATCTATGCCTATGCAATCGTAGCCTTTTTTGTCTAAAAGAAGACACATAGTGCCTGTCCCGCACCCTAGGTCGCACAAGAGAGAGGCTTTGCCGTCAAAATGCCTTGCTATAAGACTTTCGATATAGTCTGAACGCCTCTTATATTCAACATCATCTGTAAGCTTGTCGTACACATAGGCAAAATTTCCGTAAGAAAGTTCAGTGCTCATAAAAGCCTCCCTATTTATCCTCCGAAAGTCGGTCAAGCACAATTTTGTAGCCGTCCTCGCCATAGCTTAGTGCATTGTTTACTCTGCTTATTGTGGCTGTGCTGGCTCCGGTTTTGGAAACGATGTCGCTGTATACCTTGCCCTGCCTAAGCATAGCAGCAACTTCAAGACGCTGTGCCATAGCCTTGACCTCCGAAACTGTACACAAATCCGCCAGAAAATTAAGGCACTCCTCTTTGTTTTCGATAGATACAAATGCCTCCAAAAGTCTGTATATGTTCTTATCGTCAAACTTTTTAATCATAATAACCACCGCCTTACATTTATTACACTTTTTCAAGCTTGGCAATAGATGCCATAAGCTTCTTAGTTCCTACATTGTCAAATGATATTTCTACAAAATAATCGCCATTTGAAGGCGTTAACGAAACAACCATTCCCTCGCCGAACTTTTTGTGCCTTACTCTGTCGCCTTTTTTAAAATCGACATCCTTTGTAACCAAAGACGAAGCGGAAAACATACTGTACTTATCCGCGATGGCATTTATGCTCATTTTGGGACTGCCAAAAGCTTTAGGTGCACTCTCCCGATGCTCGCTGTAACCACCCGAATGGTAGTCACTGTCGTAGTTTCGGGCAATAAAGCTATTCTTTTGACCGGGGTCATCGAGAAGTTCATCGGGTATTTCCTCTATAAAGGGGGAAATTAGCTGGTGCGAAGTCTGTCCGTATATAGTACGGTAGCGGGCAGCCGTAAGGAAGAGCTTTTGTTTTGCTCGGGTTATTCCCACATAGCAAAGGCGTCTTTCTTCTTCAAGACCGCCAAGCTCCGATTCCGACATAGCACTTGGGAACAAGCCTTTTTCCATACCGCACATAAATACGACAGGAAATTCCAATCCCTTTGCAGAGTGCAGGGTCATAAGTACGACCGCCTGTTCGCTACTGTCGAGATTGTCCACATCGGACACTAAAGATATATTATCCAAAAAGCCTTCAAATGTAGGATTTTCAACAGAATTTTGATATTCATAAGCCTTTGAACGAAACTCCTCGATATTTTCAATACGCGAGCGAGCTTCCTTGGGGTCTTCGGAAAGGACATACTCGGCATATCCGGTCTTGCTTAGCATCTGGTCTATAAGCTCGGTAACAGGAACATTGTTCTTTAAATCTTGAAGTTCAGAAATGACGTTAACAAAGTCTTTGATTTTTCCACACGACCTGCCAAGTGCTTCGTCATACTGACTGTCTGTTATGATATCATACATACTTTTGCCAAGACTTGATGCAAGAGCATTTATTTTAGCTACTGTTCCGTCGCCAATTCCTCGCTTTGGAACATTGATTATTCTCGTTAAATTAACATCATCCTTGGGGTTATACAAAACCCTAAGGTATGCAAGTATATCCTTTATTTCTTTTCTGTCGTAGAAACGAAGTCCTGCCAGAATTCTGTATGGGCAAGTTAAGTTTTCTTCAAATGCTCTTGTCTGTGCATTGGTACGGTACAAAATTGCGAAATCGTTGTAATTGTATTTACCGCTAAGTACCAGCATTTCTATACAAGAATTGATGTAGGCGGCTTCCGAAATCTGATTGTCCAGAACATAGAGTGTTATCTTTTCTCCGTCGCCCAAACTAGTCCACAGACTTTTGGTCTTTCTGTCTTTATTATTTTTTATAACATTATTTGCCGCATTTAATATAGTCTGTGTAGAACGGTAGTTCTGCTCAAGCTTTACCGTTTTTGTATCCTTGAACTGATTTTCGAAATCAAGGATATTTGTAATATCAGCACCACGAAATTTATAAATACTTTGGTCGTCATCACCAACTACACAAAGATTGCGGTTCTTTTTTGCAAGCATTGGAACAAGCTTATACTGTATGTGATTTGTATCCTGATACTCATCTACAAGTATGTATTTGAATTTATTCTGGTAATGTTCCAGTACTTCGGGGCACTTTTCAAGAAGTTCTACTGTTTTGCAGAGCAAATCATCAAAATCCAGAGAGTTATTCTCCATCAGTTTCTCCTGATATGCATAATAAATGCGTGCAATTCCCTTTTGCCTGAAATCCGACACAGATGCCTCATACTCCTTGGGAGTTACTCCCCTTGTCTTTAAATCGGAAATGCGGGATATAAGGCTTCTTACAGGATACATATCCTCACTCATGTTAAGCTGTTTTAATATATCCTTTACAAGACGCTTCTGGTCATTTGTATCGTAAACATTAAATTCTCTTGTATAGCCGGTTCCAAGCTTGTCTATATCATAGCGCAGAATTCTAAGGCAAGCGCTGTGAAAGGTCTTAATCCACATTTCGGAAGAGTCATCACCCACAAGAGAGGCTATACGCGATGCCATCTCGGCGGCAGCTTTGTTTGTAAATGTAATGGCAAGTATCTGCCAGGGTTTTGCAAGACCTTTTTCTATGATATGAGCTATTCGTCTTGTAAGCACGGTCGTCTTTCCGCTTCCTGCACCGGCAAGCACAAGCAAGGGGCCTTCGGTAGTAAGAACTGCCTCTTGCTGTTTGTTATTAAGCCCGTCTAAAATGTTCATTCCTCTGTTCCTTCCATACCTAACACAATTTGTTCAACATAATCCCAGAACATATCAACTCCGTCTCCGCTTACTGCCGAGAACGGTATAATAATGTCATCACCCTTAAGATTTAAATCACTTATAATTCTTTTTATAGACATATCAAACTCTTGTTTTTTAAGTTTGTCCGTCTTGGATGCAACAATAACTGCTCTGTCGCAAACAGCTCGGATAAAGCCCAGCATTACCTTGTCATCTTCTGTTGGAGCGTGACGGCTGTCTACCAAAAGTATAACCTGAAACAGATTTTCCCTTGTGTTTAAATAGGTTTCTATCATATTGCCCCATTTTTTCTTTTCTTCTTTGGAAACTCTGGCAAAGCCGTAGCCCGGCAAATCCACAAAATTCACCGTATTGTCTATGTTATAGAAATTGATTGTGGCTGTTTTTCCGGGTTTTGAACTTGTTCTTGCAAGAGACTTTCGGTTTAATACTTTGTTTATAAAAGAAGATTTACCCACATTTGAGCGTCCTGCAAAAGCAATTTCGGGTACATTTGTACCCGGGTATTGCTTGGGATTTACAGCCGATATTGTCAAAGAAGCATTGTGAATGTTCATAGATTTTTAATCCGACAATGCAGTAGAAAGCACAGTATCCATACTGTCTGCCACTACAAAGTCAATTTCCTTTCTGATTTCTTCGGGAAGTTCCTCGGTATCCTGGAGGTTTTCCTTGGGGATAAGAACTGTTTTTATGCCGTTTCTGTATGCGGCAAGTGTCTTTTCTTTAAGTCCGCCAATGGGAAGAATTCTGCCTGTTATTGTGATTTCTCCCGTCATAGCTACCTTCTTGCTGATTTTTTTGCCCGTGAGAGCGGAAATCATAGCAGTAGCCATAGTTATTCCTGCACTTGGACCGTCCTTTGGCACGGCACCCTCCGGTATATGAACATGGAGATCCTTTTTGGCGTGGAAATCCTTGGGCACACCAAGCTTTTTTGCATTTGAGCGTATATATGTTATAGCTGCTCTTGCAGATTCCTTCATAACATCGCCAAGCTGACCTGTAAGTTCAAATTCGCCGCTACCTTCCATAACACTAACCTCAATAGAGAGTGTGTCGCCGCCAAACTGCGTCCAGGCAAGACCTGTTGCAACGCCTATCTCATCTTTCTTTACGATGTCGATATCCTCGTATATGCGTTTTCCAAGAAGCTTTGAAATTGTTTTTTTGGATGCGGTAAGTGATTTTTTGCTACCTGTGACTATCTCGCTTGCCGCCTTACGCATTACAGCGGCAATTTTTCTTTCAAGCTCACGCACACCCGATTCCTTTGTGTAATATCTTATAATTTCCAAAACCGCATCATCTGTAAATTTGAGTTGGGACCTCTTAAGCCCATTTTGTTCAAACTGCTTTGGTATTATAAATTTGTTTGCGATCATAAGCTTTTCTTCGTCGGTGTATCCATTTATTTCGATAACTTCCATACGATCCAAAAGAGGTCTGTCTATAGTCTCGAGCGAGTTGGCAGTTGTGAAAAACAAAACATCACTAAGATCCAGATTGCATTCTAAATAGTGGTCACGGAAAGAAAAGTTCTGTTCGGTGTCCAGTACCTCAAGAAGTGCGGCACTCACATTACCTCTTACATCCTGACCTACTTTGTCGATTTCATCAAGGAGTATGAGCGGATTAAAGGTTTTTGCCTGTTTTACGGCATTTACTATTCTGCCGGGCATAGCACCGATATATGTTTTTCGGTGTCCTCTTATTTCGGCTTCATCGTGAACACCGCCCAAAGACATCCTTATATACTCTCTTCCCAAGGATTTGGCAACGGCTTTGGCTATGCTTGTCTTACCAACTCCGGGAGGTCCCACAAGACAAATGACCGGAGACTTCTTGCCACCTGAAAGCTTGCGAATTGCGAGAAACTCTATGATTCTTTCCTTTACCTTTTCAAGTCCGTAGTGGCTGTTTTCGAGTATGTCTCGTGACTTTGCCATATCATCTATTTCACTGCTCTTTTTACCCCATGGGATTTCCAAAAGTAAATCAAGATAATTTCTTATAACGACTGCCTCAGGAGAGGAAGACTGCATCTTGGAAAGCCTGTCCAGTTCTTTAAAAAACTTTTCTTTTGCTTCCTCAGAAAATGGTATGTTCTCACCTTTGGTTTTGTACATTTCAAGCTCGTCATCAGAGCTGTCGCCGAGTTCCTCGCGGATTACCTTGAGCTGTTCTCTTAGATAAAAATCTTTTTGATTGTCGTCTATTCTGTCCTTAACTTTGCCGGATATATCTTTTTCCACCTTAAGAACTGCAATCTCGTGATGCATGGTGCTCAAAAGAAGTGCAAGTCTTTGGCTAATTTCAAATTCCTCCAGAATCTTCTGCTTACCTTCTATATCAAGCAAGAGCGATGAAGAAAGAGCGTCGGAAAATGCATATGGGTCTTTTTCTTTTGCAAAAGATATATTTACCTCATCGGACATTCTTCCTGCAAGCGAAAAATACTGCGCAGATATTCTCTTAAGTTCCCTCACATACGCCTCGGCAAGAATAGAATCGGCAACCTCGCCGTTTTCGATAACAGTTGCAGTGCACTCGATATACGGGTCAAAACTTGCAAAATCTATTATCTCAGCTCTGGCTACACCTTCGATAAGTATTCTTAAATTACCATCAGATATACGCAAAACCTGTTTTATGCGGCAAAGCGTACCTACCCTGTACAAATCTTCGCTCTGCGGAGATTCTATGTCGGGGTCGATTTGTGCGACAACAAGTATTTTCTTGCCTTCTTCCATAGCCTTTTCTATGGCTTTTATAGATATGTCTCTGCCTACATCAAAGTGAACAACCGCATGCGGAAAGATGGGCAGCCCCCTTAGTGCAAGAGCAGGACAAAATATGCTGTTATCATCTGTAAAATTGTTACTCATATTATTCAACCTATACTCCCAATATAAAATAATATATATATTATACTAAATAAAAAAAGATTTTTCAATAGATAAATCTTGTAAATGCGTAATTTGTCTAAAAATCGTTGACTTTTATTTCTCTTGTATGATATATTTTACCCTGAGGTGATACTATGCCCTGCTACAAAGGCGTTATTTTTGATATGGACGGCACACTTGCCGACTCTATGAAACTGTGGGATCAACTGGATATAGACTTTCTTGCAAAACGGAATATAGATGTACCCGACGATTATATGCAAGCGGTAGGCCATCTTGGTGCATATGAAACCGCAGTTTACACAATAAACCGCTTTGGCCTTCCTGATACTCCCGAGGAGCTTATTGCTGAGTGGGTCGAAATGGCAGACGAAGCATACAAATATGTCTCGCTAAAGCCCGGTGCAAGGCAGTACCTCTCCTATCTCAAAGACAATGGAATAAAGATTGCCATAGCCACTGCAACCGACCTGGGACTTGTAAAAACCTTTATTGCAAGTAGCGGCATTGAACCCTTTATAGACACCATAGTAACCCTTTCCGATGTTTCCAGAGGAAAGGAGTTTCCGGATATATATTATAAATGCTGTGAAAACCTCTCACTATCCCATTCGGATTGCATAGTTTGCGAGGACCTGTATGCAGCAATTAAAGGTGCAAAATCGGGCGGTTTCTATGTTGTAGGGGTATATGACCGTTATTCCGAAAGGGATATAGACTCTATAAAAAACACCTGCGACAAATTTATAAGTGATTTTACCGAGCTTATCGACTAGTTTTAAAACATTTAAAAACGCTTGTCTCAAAAATTGAGACAAGCGTTTTTTAGCATTCAACCGATTCTCCTGTATCGAGGAGGAACAGATAAGCTTTTGAAACCTTTTTTCCAAGTGCTCTGGTAAGTGCAATCTTGTAGTATTTGAGCTGAGGAGAATAGCGCTTTTTAATTTCCTCAACATTGTTTTTCACAACATCCGTCTTGTAGTCCGCTATTATAATTTCGCCGTTTTCGTCTTCAAAGAATATGTCGATTGTTCCTTGTATCACGATTTTCTCATCCGAATGGACTTCTTTATGGGTCTCAGCAACACTCATAAGATACTTAAAGCTGAACTCTCGCTTTACAGTATGCTGCTGCTTTTTAAGACTATTTCCTATATCGGATTTAAAGATACGAACTATGTTGTCAATCTTTATAAACTCAGCTTGAGCGGATGTCATAAAGCCATCTATCACAAGCTTTTCTATCTGGCGCTTTATATCCTCTGCCGTATCCGTTTTGGAAAAGTCCAGTTTTTCCATAACCAAATGCGTCAAGGTGCCTATTTCTGCAGGAGTCATCACAAAACCTCCGTCGCAGAACTTGGGTGTAATAAGTTTTGTAGTCTTGTAGAACTCGTACACATCATCTTCATTTTCGCGTCGCTTAAGCTCGGTTACAGACATATTGGACGGTATGTCTGAAAGCGCCTTGAATGGGTATTGAAAATCCAGTATTTTCTCTATTTTTTCACTACCGGAAGCTCCTAAGGAAAAACCTTCAAATTCTCTGTCAAAATCTTGTGCATTTACATTTAGAATACCACTGTTTTTGTGCAGAAGAGTTACTCTGAATATTCCACCCGAATCCACCGGATTTCTGTAGCACATATTCCTGTCGTAGAGCGAAGATGTCTTGTCTCTTAAAAGCGCAAGCAAAATCCAATCGGCAAGTGATTTTGAAGATGCTGCCACCTCACCGGAGAGACGATAGTCCTCGTGAATCAGCTTAGCGGAGAGCTTAGAAATTTTAGAACCCAGATTTCTTACTGAACCCACCACAAAAAGCTTTTCCCTCGCTCGTGTGAGAGCAACATACAAAATTCGCATCTCTTCTGATAGCATCTCACCTTTTATCACATCCTTAAGCATTTTCTTCTGGGGCAATTCGTAGTAGTATTTTTTCTCGCTGTCATAAAAATTGCATCCGAAGCCACATTCTCTATGCATCAAGAGCTTACTTGCATTTATATCCGTTTCGTTGAACTGTTTTGCAGCATCACAGAGGAAAACTATAGGAAATTCCAAGCCCTTACTCTTGTGTATGGACATTATCCTTACAACATTTTCGTCGTCGCTTAAGGTTTTGGCAGTTTCTGCACTCTTGTTGTTTTTTCCGAGAGAATCAATATAACGAATAAAATCAAAAATACCCTTGTAAGAGGTTTTCTCAAAGTCGTAGGCTCTGGATATCAGCGCCTTGACATTTGCCTTTTTAAGCTCCGAATTTGGAAGAAAAGACAAATACGACATATAATCGGTATCACGGACTATCTCCCATATAAGCTTGTCGGCTGAGAGGTATCTCGAGCGTTTATAGAAGGATGTGAGAACATCAGTAAATGACTTCAGCCTTGAAGAAAGCTCATCAGTAAACCTAAGCAGATATTCTTTTACAGAGCTATAAAGGTAGCCCTTGGTTTTACATAGTCTGATGCTTACAAAATCATCCTCATCAAACGCAAAAACAGGGTGTCGCATAACCGACAAAAGTGCTATGTCATCGTATGGATTGTCTATGATTTTCAAGAAAGATATGATAAAGGATATTTCCAGTGTGTCAAAGAATGCCTCACCGGTTTCGCAATACACCGGTATCTGCGCCGCAGAGAGCACACGGTCGAATATGTTTACCTTGTCCTTTCCCGAGCGAAGAAGCACGGTTATATCCGAATACTGTGCTCTTCTGTATGCCTTTGTGCGTTTGTCAAACACAAGATAAGGCTCTTTGCCACAAACGATTTCGTTGATTTTGTTTGCTACATAAATTGCCTCTGCTTGAGTCTTCTTTATTTCTTCCACAGTGTCGGGCGCATCGTCCGGAGACAAATTAGAATCCGTCTCCATAAGCACAAAATCCACCTTACTTACATCTTCATTCACATCTTCATACAAGCCCTCGTTGTAATACAGATATTCTTCCTCCGTATAGTCGAGACCGCCGCAATCTAGCGACATAATCTGCGAAAAAATATGATTTACAGCATCTATTATCGTCTTTCGACTCCTGAAGTTTTTGCTAAGTACAATTTTATTGTAACTGCCATCGTCCGAATATGGTCTGTAGGTATCAGCTTTTGCCTTAAAATACTTTGGCTCAGAGCCTCTGAAGCTATATATACTCTGCTTCATATCTCCAACCATAAACACATTAGGATTGCCCATATTTGCACGGGAAATGAGTGCAAATAGCTTTTCCTGAACGGCGTTACAATCCTGATACTCGTCCACATATATTTCGTCGTATTTTTTCATAAGCTCCATAGCAAGCTCACTGGGGCTGCCGTTTTCATCCTCCAGAAGCTTTATGGTCATCTGCTCAACATCGGCAAAATCCACAACTCCGGACTTAAGCTTTGCCTGTGCAAATCTATCGGCAAAGCGGTGTGTTATCTCCACCAGCTTTTCTAAAGATGCATATGTCAAATCACAATCGTGCGACAAAGTGTCGGTATCCTCGGAAAGCATTTTTTCTATCTCGGCTTTTAATTTTTTGCCCTCCTCACGGGGCGCTTTTATGGGATTCTTCTCTGCGTCGGTTGTACCTCTTGGGAAAGATAGTGTGGCAAATTCTATTTTTGATACAAGATGCCTTAATTCATCCCAGTTTCTTGCTTTTTTGGCATGAGCATATCCGCTTCTTTCCAAAGAGAGCACAGATACCACTTTGTCAAAATCTATTATTCCGTCACAACACTCGAGTGCAACATCATAATAGCCTATTGCTCTGTCTATGAGGCGGTGTGCTTTTTGTGTGAAATACTCTTCCCAGACAGCTCTGTCTTTAAATTTTGTGAGCATATCATCAAGCTCAAATACACCCTTTGGCATAGAGTTTGTGTAGAGAAAAACCTTTAGTATAAGTTCAAACAAATCTCGGTCATTTTTGGTGCTGTAGCAATCGACAAGATTTAAAAAAACTGCATCTTCACTAGCATAGTACTCGTTAAATACTTCGTCTAATATATCTGATTTTATAAGTTCAAGCTCTCCAGGGTCTGCTATCTTAAAGCCGGGGTCGAGGTTTAGCTTAAAGAAATTGTTGCGGAGAATATTAAGGCAAAAACTGTCTATAGTGCTTATTGCGGCATTATTTATAAGAACAAGCTGACGGTTGAGTCTATCAGGGTCATCGGTTGTGTCGAGGCAATCCATAATGCCCGAAATGAGTCTGGTTTTCATCTCGGATGCAGCAGCATTTGTAAATGTTACAACAAGTATCTTATCGATGTCGATTTTTCCAGTTAAAATGCGGCTTACTATTCTTTCGACCATAACCGCAGTCTTGCCCGAACCTGCCGCCGCCGAAACAAGATTATCGGCACAATGGGCATCAATTGCCATCTGCTGACTCGGTGTCCACATTAAGCTCTTCCTCCATTTCCTTAATAATTTCCTTGCTCTTTGTCATAGCCTTGTAGAATTTGTAATCGTTGTTTCTGCAAGATGGGTCAAACCTGCACACAGGTGCATACTTGCAGTAATCACAAGATGTGTAGTTTGATTTTTTATAAGGCGAAATCTCAAAATCGCCATCTAACATAGATTTGCATATTTCCCCAAGCTTTTTCTTAAGATAAGCATCTATTGTTTGGAAGCCATCAAGAGTAACTCCCTTACCCATTGAGGCCGCCCTCTTTGCAGAAGATGCAAGAGTCTCGTCATAGGCGCTCAATATATTTTCATCGCTGGGTATGATACCCTTGAGTCTTAGTGCACTCTCGATGTTCTCGCTGGCCTTGGCGTCGGTAACCCTTCCGTTTTCTTTTATGAGCACATCCGAAACAGGAAAATACAAAGCACCGCCGTGTCTTGCATTTTCGTTTTCTGCCACAAGCTTACTAAGATACACCATAAGCTGCATATTAAGCCCATAAAACACATCGTCGAGCTTTAGCTCTTTACTGCCTGTCTTGTAATCGATAACCCTGATATATGTTTCGCCGTCCTTTCGGCATATGTCAGCTCTGTCGATTTTACCTGTGAGTTTAACATTTTTGCCATCTCCGGTTAGTATATCGATAGCACCCAAAGACGAATTTTCATTAAATTCTATTTCGTAGCCGTATGGTTCAAAATCCGACTGTGTAAGCTGCCTTTTAACTGCATTAAAACACAGATAAATAGAGCTTTTTAAACGTTTTATAGTGTAGCTGTCTCTGGGCGAAAGCTCGTCGGCACGCATAGAAAATTCTTCCATATAGCCCTCAAGCATTTCATCGATGCTTTTTATTATTTCATCATCGGAACTAGCATTAAGAGCACTCATACTGGAAGCAAACTTAAGCGAGAGCTTTTCCAAAATAAAATGAGTGATGTTTCCTATATCAAGTGCATCTACTACGGCATCCTTGGGAGTTTCTATACGCATTATATAATCTATGAAATATGCATAACGGCATGTCATATACCTCTCTAACTTCGATACAGAAGTATAAGAGAGCATAGGTATGAGCTTTTCAAGATTTTTTGGGCTTATTTTGCGTGCAATATTATCGGATTTTCTAAACGATTCTATCTTGTTCGTAAAATCTGTTTTATTAAAAAAATAGTCGTATAGCTCTCTCCAGTGTTCGCCAATTTCGTTGCCGCTTAAATATCTTGCAATATTCTTACAAAGAGTTTCTCTTGCAGGGCCTAAGGCATAAATGCTGTTTATGTCGTCATCTGCTATTTCGGTCTCTTCTTTAATTTCAAACATTTTTAGAAGCCTGTCTACAACATAGGACTTTCTCAAGGTTTTAAAGTCATTTCCGCTTTTTGAGTACGAAACATAGAGTTTTTCCGAAGGCGTTGTCATGGTGCGGTATGCCCTATACTGCGAATAATACGCAGACACCGACGAAGTGACAGAAAAATCCACACCCTTGTTTTTGATAATTTCTTTGTCGTAATCTCCCAAAAGCCCGTCGGGTTTGGGCGATACAGGGAAAATCCCTTCGTTTGCACCGAGCACAAACAAAACCTTTACCCCTTCAAATCGGGTGCGTTCAATATTACCCACGAGCACACGGTCTACTGTAGAAGGAATAAATCCCACCTTTTGCTGTGCAAAAGCGGTGACCAAAAGTTCATAGAATCCATTTGGACTCACCTTGTTTTCGGGATTTAAAAGAACCACCTGGTCAAGTGTGTTTACTATCACTTCCCAAATTTTCTCATATTCCTTTGCAAGACGCAGCTCGTCCATAGCCTCAAACATCTCGATATACGAAGAGATAGTCTTTGGCATACCCAGTTTTTGTATGTAATCAAAAAGTGCTTTTGCGTGATGCTTAACCGTGTTTCTTCCTTTGATTTGTTCGTGCATTTGTGCAAGAGGAAGAATGTAGCGTTTTCGTATATCATTTAATATTTCTTTCGAGGTCTCGTCGTCCTTATAATTTACGCTTAGTATAGAATTCCATTTTTCGTCGCTTAGCCATCCCGAGCGCCTGATGCCTGTCCTTTGTATAAAGCGCTCCAAAAGCGAAATGTGGCTTGGCTGAGCATCCACAAAAGAGGTTTTGAGGTAGTTAAATACCGAGCTGTAGCTGTAGTCATCTGTATATATTTCCAAAAGACCCAGAACAAAGCGGACAAGGTGGTGGTTTATAACGTCGTTTTTAACATCCACAAAATATTCGATGTCTGCGTAGTCAAGTACCCTCTCAATGTGCCTTTGGTACATATCGATATCCGAGCAAGCAACTGCTATATCCTTGTATCTATAGCCGTTTCCGTAGACAAGCTTTTTAATTTTCTGTGCACAGTTTTCTACCTCGCTAAGCGGATTTGCAAGGCCAAAAACATGTATGTTTTCCGTTTTGTCGCCAAACACTCCCTTGCCAAACGAATACAGGTTTTTTTCAAGATGGCTCATCTCCTGCGTGGCAAAATGGGTGTCTGCCATTACAGTGGTTTTCGCTCTGCATCCCAGAGCTTTTGCAAGCTTATCTGCCGTATCGGAAGTTGGCATAAAAAGTGTGGTGTTCTGCTCCTTCGCATCTACGCAAAGAGCCACCGTAACGCTCCTACAGGTATTGTGAAGAGCCTTAATTATTTCTATTTCCTGAGGTACAAAGCTATCAAAACCATCAAAAAAAATGTGTTTTTTGCTGTATAAATCACTTTTTTCAAGCCTTTTGGCAAATAGTGCGAGAGAATCCCCGCTATTCGAATACAACTGGCAAAGTCTTTTTTCGTACTCCTTGTACATAACCGACAAATCATTAAGCTTCATCCTGAGAACAGGACTATCCGCATCGTGCGACAGGCTTTCGAGCACATCAGGAGTTATCATATATTTCTGGAATTCGTCGAATGTGCCAGAAAGCATATCAGTAAAACCGGTCTGCACTCCTGCATTTTTGTAAAAGCTAAAATCGTTTTCTGTGAGGATTTGCTTAATAATAAGTGCTTTGACAACAGGATTTATCACATCTGTGGGTGCAAACCCCATACGCCCCTCGGACTTTGACGCCAGATGGGCAAAAGAAAACACCTCTACTCCGCCCTCTCCTATTGTATCCACAAGTTCAAGAAGATGCCTTTCGGCACTGTGAGTAAACTGTTCGGGCACAATGAGAATAACCTCTTCGCCACTAGTTACGAGTGATGAGATTCTTGTATATATATATTTGGTTTTTCCGCTTTTACTTCTGCCTGTCACAAATTCAAGTGGCATAATTATCACTCCGTCATAGCTTACTCGTAAATTCTCTTTATCTGCTTTTCATAGGTAAAGGGTCCTGCACCATTCACAGTAAAAGAAAACTCTCTTTTTCCATCCATACACTGATACTCTTTTGGCAAAGCCACGGTATAGTTTCCACGGCAATTAAAGTGGTTTTTGCCCTCCACTCTCACGGTAAATCTTCCAAGTGTTATACTAAGTTCGCCGCCCATAGAAAAGTGCATATCGCTGGCTACAACCTGCGCCTCTGAGCTTTTTTGTATCTTGACTATTTCGCACGAATTAGGTGCAATAGTTCCAAGTTTTATTACATCGTCATAGCTTTTGTCGTAGCATACCCTACGGCTGAAATATGTTGAAAGATTATACTTTGAGGCGTGGTCTATGTAACCGCCGCAGGTATTTGTATTGAGCCTGAAAGAAAGCTCTGCCTCGGCAAAGGAATTGTTAAAGAAGCACACCGTATGGTGCGAATCACCAACCTCAATATCCACTGCACTGATATACGCACCCTCGCCAAAGGCATCTCTGGGGTATACCCTGGTTTTTACAACAGGATATGTAAAACGCAGTATTTTGAGTTCTTCGTTTGTAGATATATCCGACACCAATGATGGTGTGCCGCAGATATACTGGCACGCCAGAAGAACCTTTTTTTCACTTTGAGAGTAAGCAAGCGCAAACTCATTAGACACCGAAAAACCGCAGATATTGTTCCACCAGTTCGACATATAGCCTCTTAATGCACACTGATTTACAAGTTTTGGCAGTATATTGCTTGCGTTTTTCTTCCTGAGCATATCAACCGACGAACAGACCTGCAGAGCATCTGCAATACCGCAGAGCATAGGCATAAATCCGTTTGTCACGTAGAGATACCCTTCATCGCCTATTGCTTCCTTTATGGTAAGCATAGCATTTTTATATGCACTGGAAATACTCATTTTGGGGTCTCTTAAAACCACATCCTTT
>JAZNFW010000077.1:0-3677 GCA_045576175.1 Clostridia bacterium
GGTGATGGAAACTTATAAGACAGGCTTTGAAGCTCTCTCTGAAGGTTGTGAAACTCAGGAGGAAGCAACAATAAATGCAGGAAGCCAAAAGCTTGAAGAAGCTGTTGAACTTCTTGACGAATATAACAAAGCATTAGAAGAGCTTGCTAAAGAACACGGCTCAGAGATTGAATATTAATAAAGGAGCAATTTTATGAGTTGGTACATTCAGGCAATTAAAAATTATTGCAATTTCAGCGGAAGAGCAAGACGCACAGAATACTGGATGTTTGCTCTTATCAGTGCCGTTATCGTATTTGTCTTAGGAATAATTGATGGAATAATCGGTATTAAGCTTCTCACAAGTTTATACAGTTTGTTTATTGTGATACCTGAACTTTCCCTGTCGTTCCGCAGACTACACGATATTGATAAGTCGGCATGGTGGCTTTTAATCGCATTTGTTCCAGTCGTTGGAGCAATCATCCTTTTGGTATTCTCACTCAAAGAAGGAACAATCGGTGCCAATACATACGGCGCCGATCCAAAAGACACATACGTTGGATAACAAGTAATTTAATTATTGTGTAAAGCCTTTCATAGAACACTCTGAGATGATAAAACTCATTTCAGAGGGTTTTGCTATATCAAAATATGATAAACATTAATCAAAGAAAAGCGGTTTGCGAATTCCTTCGTAGACTTTCCCTCTCTTCTGTGGTATGTTTGTGTTGCCGAAAAGGTAAATACAAATTTAGGAGATGGAAGATTATGAAGAAAAAAGTATTATGTATGGCATTGGCAGCAATGATGCTGATGACAACCACAGCATCGGCAACTGCAAAACCTTGGTGGCTCAGTAAAAATCGAGTAACCTTCGACAATGAACTTGGAATCGTAGGAAATGTAACCTTAACCTTCGCATCGGATGGTGGAAGCTTTATCAGGCCAATAACCAAAAGGTATGGCGAGAACATCAGCCTTGAAAGTTATATCCCGACAAAATACGGTTACACATTCAAGGGATGGTTCATTGATCCGAGAACAAAGCAGAATCAGGTAACAACATTCAAATTCACAAAGCCCGATGTCTTGTATGCGAAATGGGAAAAGAATCCGGAAGAATACATAAATCCAAATGACGAAATTATGAACAAGGATACCTGCTACCTCACCGATAAGGAAACAAAAATACGAAATGAAATCATAGAAGAAAAAAATAAAGCCTACATCGAAGGCTTCGGCTATGTGGCACCGAGCAAAACAAAAACTATAATAGTAGACTCGGATGGTGACATAAATAAAATGGTCGGAACAATGGAATAAAGCCCTATCTAAACAGATTGAGGTTACGCATACATTTTATGCGTAACCTCTTTTGAATTCAATGCTTAACTTTAATAGAATTATACACCAAACGCAATAATATGTCAATAAAATTACTGCTATTTGTCTTTTAAAATTCTTTGTCAATTTGTTTGCAAAAAGTGCTTGACTTGTTCGAACCTTTACGGTATTGTGTGTTACAGAAAAAGCGAGGTGAGAAAAATGGCAAAACGCAGACCATCGGGTGACGGCATGGTAAGGCTGAAAAAGGAAAATCAATGGGAAGGCAGAATTGTGGTCGGGCATAAGCAAAATGGTGATTCCATATTCAGATATGCATACGGCAAGACACAAAAAGAAATGATGCAAAAGCTGAACGCATTAAAGCTTCAATATCAGGATACCGACCTTAACGAAGACAGCAACATAACATTAAGCGAATGGCTCGACAAGTGGATAAATGAATTAATGCCCCAAGCTGTCCGACCAACCACTCTAAAGGGCTTTGAGCTAATATGCAGATGCTACATAAAGCCATATCTGGGAGATAAAAAGATAGCCTTCATCACAACAAATGATGTGCAGAAAATGTATGCGAAATTAAAAAAGGAAGGCAGAATTAACAACCATCCCGTACATGGACACAAGCTTGCAGACAATATGATAATAAAGATACATAGCACTCTGCACCTGGCAATGGAAACGGCAATTGAAAAGAATCTCATAGCCAAAAATCCAACAGAAGGAACAACGGTACCAAAGAAAAAGAAAAAAGATCTTAAGGTGCTAAATGACAGCGAGCTTGACAAACTGATGCAAGCCTTAAATGACGACAAGGAATGGGGCGACTTCTTCTACCTCGAACTGACCACAGGCTTAAGGCGAGGAGAAATATGCGGTCTCAAGTGGAAAAACTTCGACGAAGAGCAAAGCAAGCTCTATATCAGAACAAACATATACAGAGATAACGGAGAACTAAAAGAAGGAAAGCCTAAAACAGACGAGGGAGAAAGATGCATCATACTGCCAAAGGCAACTGCGGATGTGTTAAAACGGCGAAAGCAAATATCAAAATGGATATTCCCGAACCTAACAACTCCGGAACTACCTATAGCACCGGAGGCAGCCTACAGAAAAGCAAAGCTAATGTTAAAAAGGCTGAGTCTGCCGAACATATCCTTCCATGACCTCCGTCACACCTTCGCAACACATGCCATAGCAAGCGGTGTCGATGCAAAAACATTATCAACGATACTTGGACATACAAACCCAAGCTTCACCCTCGACACATACACACATGTAACAACGGATATGCAACAAAAAGCATCAAATATAATAGAAAACTTTATGGAAGATATACTCGGAAAGGAGATGAAACCATGGCAAGACGAAAAAGCGGACAAGGAACAGTAAGACTCAGAAAAGACGGTCGATGGGAAGGCAGAATTGTAATCGGTTACGATGAAAATGGTCTACCTAAGACCAAAAATGTAACAGCAAAGACAAAAACGGAATGTATTGAGAAGCTAGAGAAGCTCAAAGATGAAACAGGCTTTATCCGCAGAGAAAAAGTGCATAGCAGAATGACCTTCGGTGAATGGATGGACTTCTGGTATCAGAATTACTGCAAAATGCGAATAAAAGACTCAACTCAGGAGGGCTATGAAACAAGAATATATAATCATATAATCCCCAAGATAGGAAAAATACCGCTTAATGAACTGACTCAAAACGACCTGCAGAAATTCTACAACAGCCTTAAAAAAGACGGCAGACTGAGATATCGGGATACACTCGGCGAAGGGTTGTCCGACAGGTTCGTGCGAAGCTGCCATGCAAACTGCAGAACTGCACTTCAAAAGGCAACGGATGATGGACTTATAAAAAAGAATCCTGCAATAGGCTGCAAGATACCACCCAAGAAGTCAAGAGAGATGCAGGTGCTGACGCCGGATGAAATTAAAAGGTTCCTTATACAAGCAAAATATGACGGATTCTTCGAAATCTTCTTAGTAGCCTTATCCACAGGCTTGAGGCGAGGAGAAGATACGGCACTGAAATGGGAAGACTTAAACTTCGATACAGGAGAACTAAAGGTTCGAAGACAAGTCAAACGGACAAAAGGCAGATTGGTCATAACAGAACCAAAAACTGAAGAATCGGTAAGAACGATAATACTTCCCAAAAGCCTTGTAAGCATCCTGAAGGAATATAAGGAAACAATAGACTCAGAGTGGATGTTCCCATCTCCAAGGGTCGAGGGAATGCCAAGAGATCCATCAGCAGTATATGGAATGATGCAGGTAATATTAGAAAGAGCAGAATGTAAAAAGCTCCGATTCCACGATCTCCGCCACACCTTCGCAACCACA
>JAZNFW010000078.1:0-2545 GCA_045576175.1 Clostridia bacterium
TGCCTGCTTGTTGACAGTTGAAACATCATTTTCATCTGCCAAGGCATTGGTTGTTGGCACTGGTTGGTTTAATGCAAAACATACACTGACCGATAACAACAGTACCAAAAAAACAATAATTGTTCTTTTCATCTTTTCCTCCTTGTGTTATTTAGACTTTTTATGTCGTTTTTCTATATTTTAGCATCTATCAAATATGCCTACAAGGGAGGAAAATGTCGAGTTTTGTCGTATTTGAAAAATTTTTTGCATAGAAAAACCCCAACCTCGCTTTAAAAGCAAGATTGGGGTTTTGTCATTGTAAATTATTTCTGTGAACTTCTGTCTGTATAATGAGTGTGAAGAAGGTCGTGTGCCTTATGGCTGCCGGGTTCGCCGAAGAATTCTTTGTACATTAATTCCACATTGGGATTTAAGTGAGATTTTCTTATCTGGCTGGCTTCGTCTTCTGCATAAAGTGCGCTAGCTCGCTTTGCCTTAACATCTACAGTAGACTTTGTTCTTGCATCAACTATAGGCTGACCGCCACCATTGATACATCCGCCGGGACAAGCCATAACTTCGATAAAGTCATACTTTTCGCCGTTTTTAACCTTATCTAAAATTATTCTTGCATTCTTTGTGCCGTGAACAACTGCAACCTTTACATCCTTGCCAGCAATCTTGAGTGTAGCTTCTTTTACACCTTCAAGACCACGAACCTGAGTAACATTAAGGTCTTCAAGAGGTTTCTTCTCAAGGATTTCGTATACTGTGCGGATAGCAGCTTCCATAACGCCGCCTGTTGTACCGAATATAACACCGGCACCTGTAGCGGGACCAAAGGGCTGGTCAAATTCTTCGTCGGGAAGATTTGCAAAGTCGATACCTGCCTGTTTAATCATTCTTGCAAGCTCTCTTGTGGTAAGAGATGCATCTATATCCTTTATACCATCGTGTGCAAATTCGTCTCTGGAAGCTTCGAATTTCTTGGATGTACAAGGCATAATTGCAACGGAATAGATATCATTTTTGTCTATACCTGCTTTGTCTGCATAGTAGGACTTAATAACCGCACCAAACATCTCCATAGGAGATTTGCAGCTGGAGAGGTTGCCCAAAAATTCGGGATAGTAGTGCTCGCAGAACTTAACCCAACCGGGTGAGCAAGATGTGATGATAGGAAGATTTTCTTGCTTTGTAAATCTCTGAATAAACTCTGTTCCTTCTTCCATTATGGTAAGGTCAGCACCGGTATCGGTGTCGAACACCTTGTCAAAGCCAAGTCTTCTTAATGCTGCTACCATCTTACCGGTAACAGGTGTACCTATAGGAAGACCGAATTCTTCGCCAAGTGCAGCACGAACTGCAGGTGCAGTCTGTACAACAACGTGCTTTTTTGTGTCATCTATTGCTTCGAGAACCTTAGGAATATCGTTCTTTTCATAGAGAGCACCTACAGGACAAGAAACTATACACTGTCCGCAGAAGACACATCCAACATCCATTATGTTCTTTTCAAATGCGGATGTAACATGTGTTTTAAATCCTCTTTCTACACAGCCGATTACGGATATTGCCTGATTGTCACAAGCAGCTACGCAACGACGGCAAAGGATACACTTGTTGTTGTCTCTAACGAGAGAGGGTGAGCTGCAATCTAATGCATAAACTTCGTTTTCGCCCTCGTATCTTAATTTGTCGATACCAAGTTCATCAGCAAGATTCTGAAGCTCACAGTTTCTGTTACGGATACATGTGAGACATTTCTTTTCGTGATTGGAAAGAATGAGCTCTAATGTAGCTTTGCGAGCATTTCTTACCTTTGCGGTGTTTGTGTATATTTCGAGACCTTCGGAAACAGGATATACACAAGCAGCCTGAAGAGCTCTAGCTCCTTTAATTTCTACAAGACACATTCTGCAGGCACCAATCTGGTTGATGTCCTTTAAATAACAGAGTGTGGGAATATGAACATTTGCATCTCTGGCAGCATCAAGGATGGTGTAAGATGCAGGAACGCTATATTCTTTATCGTTAATTTTAATGTTAACCATTTCCATCTTATATACCCTCCTTATTTGTAAATTGCTTTCTTAGGACAGCTATCGATACAAGCACCGCACTTGATACACTTAGCAGTGTCTATTGTGTGAGGCTGCTTTAAGCTGCCGGAAATTGCACCAACAGGACATACTCTTGCACACTTTGTACATCCGATACAGGTATCGGGGTCGATTTTGTAGGAAACGAGTGCCTTACAAACACCTGCGGGACATTTCTTGTCTACAACATGTGCAATATACTCGTCTCTGAAATATCTAAGAGTGCTGAGTATGGGGTTAGGAGCAGTCTGGCCGAGACCGCAAAGAGCGGAATCCTTGATATTGTAGCAAAGTTCTTCAAGCTTATCGATATCTTCGAGAGTACCGTTGCCGGATGTAATCTTCTCGAGGATTTCATAAAGTCTCTTTGTACCGATTCGACAGGGAGCACACTTACCGCAGGATTCGTCAACAGTAAATTCGAGGAAGAATTTAGCTATGTCAACCATACAAGTATCTTC
>JAZNFW010000079.1:0-1866 GCA_045576175.1 Clostridia bacterium
TTCACAAAAGATTTACAATTTGGTTATAAAATCCTTATATGGTGAATATAACTATTATATAGCAGAAAAACTGCAACAATATTTGGAAGGGCGTGCTTTTAAAAATGACAACAGATAACATCTTAAACAACGAAGTTGAGCTTACAGGTACAGTGGAAACGGACCTTAAATTCAACCATGAAGTTTATGGCGAGGGTTTTTATTCATTTGTAATAAAGGTCTTGAGACTTAGCGACATATCGGACCTTATTAATGTGACAATATCCGAAAGATTACTTAAAGACCACACCATTACGAAAGGCGACAGTGTGAGCATAACAGGACAGTTTCGCTCATACAACAACTATACCGACAGCGGCAACAAGCTTATGCTGACTGTTTTTGCAAGGGACATAAACCTAAATCCCGACCCTATGAGCTTTAAAAATCCAAACAATATTTATCTAAATGGTTTTTTGTGCAAAAAGCCTGTGTATCGCACAACTCCATTTGGCAGAGAAATAACTGACCTACTTGTAGCGGTAAACAGAGCCTACAACAAATCGGACTATATCCCCTGTATAGCTTGGGGCAGAAACGCCCGCTTTGCAGAGGGGCTTGAGGTGGGCGAAAATATAAAGATTCACGGAAGAATACAAAGCCGTGATTACCAAAAGAGAATAAGCGAGGACGAAACAATAACCAAAACAGCCTACGAAATTTCTATATCCAAGATGGAAACAGTATCCGGCAGGGACGAAATGGAATTTGAAATAATATGACAGTAAAAACGAGGCTCTTTTGCCTCGTTTTTTTGTTGTTGTAAAATGCTCTGATTTATGATATAATTAACACAATTAATGCACAAAGTAAATTTATAAGGTCAACAAAAAACGGAGGAAAAAGTATGCTTTCAAATTTACATACACACACCACATTTTGCGATGGCAAGAATACTGCTAAAGAGGTTGTCCTTTGTGCAATAGAAAAGGGCTTTTTATCCATTGGCTTTTCTTCGCACGGATACACTCCGTATGACACAAGCTACTGTATGAAGGATGAAGCCTGTTATATAGCTACCGTTTCCTCTCTTAAGGAGAAATACAAAGACAAAATTCAAATTTATTTAGGCTGTGAAGAGGATGCATTAAGTCCCGTAGACAGACAAAAATTTGACTACATAATAGGCTCTCTTCACTACCTTAATATAGGCGGAAAGTTCTATCCCATCGATGAGAGTTATGAGGGTTTTAAAAAGTGTCTTGCCCTTTTAGACAACGATACAGACAAACTTGCAAATACATATTTTGAATCGTTTTGCAGTTACATAAAGACAAGAAAGCCCGACATAGTAGGTCACTTTGACCTTATAACAAAGTTTAAAAACACTGAAGATATCTTCTGTGGTACAAACTACCCTGAAATATCAAAGGACTATACTAAAAAAGTTGCATCCTGCGATGTAATATTTGAAGTAAACACAGGAGCTATTGCAAAAGGCTATCGCAAAACTCCCTATCCGAGCGAGGATTTACTCTATATTCTAAAGAAAAACAATGCAAAGATTACCCTTTCGTCCGACAGCCACAGTGCCGACACCCTTGACTTTTATTTTGGCGAGGCAAAAGCTATGCTAAAGGACATTGGTTTTGACGGCTTTTATGCACTTTGTGACAATAGCTTTAAGAAGTTTTTATTTTAAAGGCGAGGTGATTTTGTGGGAATCACCGTAGAAGAGATGAATTCCGCTCGCATATAAATTCCACCTTTGTACATTTTAATAAGCACTTTTTAACACACGAAAACACACCCTAAATTCTGGGTGTGTTTTTTGAATGTGTATTTTCCTTAGCCATTGGAGTATTATTCGAACCCGCCTCGAAATCA
>JAZNFW010000080.1:0-12830 GCA_045576175.1 Clostridia bacterium
TATGATAAAGACGGCAGAATGGTTGCAATGGGCAGCAAACCACTAACAACGTTTGACACGGATACATCTTTCGCATTAGAAGTCAAAGAAGAGTGCATAGGAATGGAAGTTAAGACATTCTTTTGGAAAGGATTAAATACATTAAAACCAATAGGCAATGTAGCTTACGGTGTTGTTGTAAACAAGTAGTAAAAATATACGGGACAAAACCGTTTGGTTTTGTCCCGTGATAAGCATTCAATTTAATACATTAGTTTGCCGATAAAAATATTTACATATCGGACAGGAAAATCTAATATTCCTGCGGGTACTAATGAAAAATGTTCGGGTGAATTTAGTAGGTCCTAATATTCACTGTTCGCCTGTCTTGACACAAGCCGAGAAGGATACTAGGACGATTCTATTGTGTTTGGATTTTTTGCCTTACTTACACAAAGACACATTGCATTTTAAGAATATCCCGGAGGAAATCATGAGGAATTTTAAAATAACAATTCAATATGACGGAACTAAATACAATGGTTGGCAGAGGCAAGGTAATACCCAAAACACTATTCAGAAGCGTTTTGAAAATGTGCTCTCAAAAATGTGTGGAAAGGGAGTAGAAATATTTGCTTCCGGCAGAACTGATGCGGGTGTTCACGCAGATGAGCAGATTGCAAATTTTAAGTGTGATACATTAATGGCAGAGAGCGAAATGCTGGATTATATTAATAAATATCTTCCTGCGGATATCCGAGTTACTTCTCTGGAAGAGGTGGATGTTCGTTTTCACAGCAGACTTAATGCAGTGTCAAAAACATATGAGTACACAATTGCAACACAAAAGCCAGATGTATTTGTAAGAAAGTATGTGTTTTTTGCCGACAAAAAACCGGATGTGGAAAAAATGCGAGAAGCTGCAAGTTTGCTTGAAGGAAAGCACGATTTCAAGGGTTTCAGCTCCGTGGGCAGAACTAAAAAGTCTACGGTTAGAACTGTCAATTTCATCGAAATAGAAGAGGAAAATGAGCTTATAAAAATAAGAGTTAACGCCAATGGATTTCTTTATAATATGGTTAGAATTATTTCTGGTACACTTTATGACATTGGAACCAATAAGCTTGAGAAAAGCGTTATCCAAGAAGTTTTTGAAGAAAAAACAAGGGAAAAAGTGGGTGCAACTCTTCCGGCCTTGGGACTTAGACTAGTAAAAGTATATTATTGATTTTGCTTTAACTTGGTACGAGCAATAAAGCCGTCGACAATTGCAAAAAGGAGAAGGAATTTATGCGCAATATCAGATTTAAAAATATTATTATGCTAACGATAGCGGGGCTTGTAAATGCTTTTGGTGTAACGGTGTTTCTTTCGCCTGTGAAATTGTACGACAGCGGAATTTCCGGTACATCAATGCTTTTATCACAGATTACTCCCGACTGGTGTTCGTTATCGGTATTTCTATTATTGCTTAATATTCCGCTTTTTGCGTTTGGATATAAAAAACAGGGAAGTTTATTTACTTTATATTCTTTATATACAATTGCAGTATACTCTTTTGGTGCCTGGCTTATAACAGATGTTTTGCCGATAGATGTATCTTTAGCGTCTCCTCTGGCAGGTACAGATTTGTTGCTTTGCGCTTTGTTCGGTGGCTTGATTTCAGGTGTTGGAAGTGGTATTACAATAAGATACGGCGGAGCAATAGATGGTATAGAGGTTATGTCCGTTATATTTGCAAAGAAAATCGGTATCACGGTGGGTACATTTGTAATGATTTATAATGTGTGCCTTTATATTTTATGCGGAATTGTTGTAAATAGCTGGATTTTGCCCCTGTATTCTATCGTGACATATGCTGCAGGGCTTAAAACAATCGACTTTATTGTAGAAGGTATTGATCGTTCAAAAGCGGCAATGATTATAACCACAAAGGCAGAAGAGATATGTGATGTTTTGATGACTGAATTTGAGTGTGGTACAACAAAAATATCTGTAAAAGGTGGATATTCAAATTCAGATATGACGATGGTATATTTTATACTGGACCGATTCCAAATTTCAAAAATGCGAGAAATTGTTCATTCAGTTGACGAAAAGGCTTATATCACAATATCGGAGGTTGCGGATGTTTTTAAAATGAATATGTAATCGTGAATGAAAGTTTTTTGCACTAACTTGATACGAATCTTGCGGTTGCAAAGCAACCGCAGCGATATAAAAATTCCTGACAGAATTTGCGATATATCCTTGCGGATGCGATATACCTAAAGGTGCGATATGTCCCTTCGGGACGAGAAAAAGAATTTATATCATATCGCAACGGAGCAAAGCGGAGTTATATCGCATTTGAACAGAGTGAAAATATAATAACGAAAAACTAATCAAACAAGTCATAAGGAGAAAACAAAATGAAAAATTTCAAAGTTGGACTTCAGCTCTTTTCTGTGCGTGATAAAATGGAACAAGATATGGAAAAAACCCTAAGAGCTGTTAAGGAAATGGGATATGACTGTGTAGAGTTTGCCGGATGTTATTATGGCAAATCAGCAAGTCACCTTAAGGCGCTTCTTGACGAAATAGGGCTTGAATGTGCGTCCGTTCATCATAATTATGATGTTTTCTTTTATAATCCCGAAGAGTGTGTTGACTACATAAAAACACTTGGCGCAAAATTCTGTGCTATTCCATTTATGGGTATTGATGAGCAAAAGGGTTATCCCGACTTTGAAAGAACGGTAGAGATATTGCAAGCTGTAGGAGGTTTTCTTAAAAAGAATGGAATTACACTGCTTTATCACAACCACGAATTTGAATTCGATAAGTACCAAGACAAATATCTTTTCGACTGGCTCTATGAGTCGGTAGGTCTTGATTTACTAAAACCCGAAATTGACACCTGTTGGGTTAAATATTCGGGTGCAGACCTTTTAAAATGCATCGAAAAATATGCAAACCATATTGATGTAATACACCTCAAGGACTTCGACTGCAAAGGCTTTGCCAATGGTACTCCTTACGGACAAGAAGACACATCGGTTAGCAAAAACCAAGGTTGGAAGAGTCGCGAGGAAAACAACTTTAAATTCAAAACATTAGGAACTGGTATGCAGGATTTCACCAGGATTCTTTCTGCACTCGAAAACACAAATGCGAAATATCTTATTGTTGAGCAGGATTGGTGCTACAATGAGGACAGCCTTGAAGTTGCAAGACAGAGCAGGGAATATTTAAAGACTTTGGGAATTTAAAATGTATAGAAAAAGCTGTGCACTTTTGTGCACAGCTTTTATCATTATAAATGACTATTTACTATAGAATCTAAGTTTTCCAGTGCTATTCCTGTTCCTTTGGCAACGCAGGTTACCGCATCATCTGCAATTCTTACAGGGATGCCTGTGTGCTTTGAGACGAGCTTATCGAGACCGTTAAGAAGTGCTCCGCCACCTGTAAAGAGAATTCCGTTTTTCATAATGTCCGAAAGAAGTTCGGGTGGAACTCTTTCGAGAACTCCTTTTATTCCTGCAACGATATCGTTTGCAGGCTCTCTAAGTGCATCCATCATTTCAACAGAGGACACGCTTACTGAGGAGGGAAGACCGGTCTGCAGATTTCTGCCTTTAACATCCATTCTCACAATTTCATCGGTGTCGTAGCAGCAACCGATTGTTTTCTTAACACTTTCTGCCATAGATTCGCCGATTGTTATATTGTACTGCTTTTTGATATATCTCATAATTGCCTGGTCAAACTCATCGCCTGCAATTTTGAGCGAATCGTGCACTACAATGCCGTTTAAGGATATAACGGCTATATCGCAGGTTCCGCCGCCGATGTCTACAACCATAGTACCTGTAGGTTTAGAAATATCCACACCCGCACCCAAGGCTGCAGCCAGAGGCTCTTCTATAAGATAGGCTTTTTTTGCTCCTGCATTTGTGGTGGCGTCTATTACAGATTTTTTCTCCACCTCAGTAACTATACTGGGGACGCAAACGACAACCCTTGGCTTAAAAATCGAGCGTTTGCATACCTTTCCAAGCAGATATTTTATCATTACCTCAGTTGTAACATAGTCTGATATTACGCCTGCCTTAAGCGGACGAACAGCCACAATATTTGCAGGAGTTCTGCCAATCATCTTTTGTGCACTGTCGCCTACGGCGCGAATTTTCTTTGTATTATTATCTATAGACACTACACTTGGCTCGTTAATGACAATGCCTTTGCCTTTAACATACACAAGTATAGTGGCAGTACCTAAATCTATACCGATTTCCTGTGATTTCCAAAAGGGCATAGGTGTATCCTCCTAAAATTTTCTATATTATAATTATACATTTTATTTCAAATAAATCAAGTACCTTGACAATTTTTTCTGTAACCCAAAGGGCAGGGGGCGAATAAAATGATTAATAGGTATCGGAGGTGGTATTGTGAAAAAGGTACTGATTGTCTTGATTTCATCGACATCTGCGTTTTCGGTAAAAACACTTTTAGAAAAAAGATACAAAGTTCATTCGAGGATAATTCAGGCTCCCGCAAAGCTTGCCACACTCGGTTGTGCCTACTGTCTGGAAATTGATGCCGAAGACGCAAAGACAGCCATAAACCTAATAAAAGTGTCGGGAATAACTATACGCGGTGTTTACACTTCCGACACATATGAAAGGATTTATTGATTTTTATGATATATTTGGATAATGCAGCAACATCCTGGCCCAAGCCGAATAAGGTTACGCAAAGTATTACCGAGTGCATTTTAGATTATTGTGCCAATCCGGGCAGAAGCGGACACGAAATGGCACTAAAAAGCGAACACACTGTTTATGAGTGCCGCAGAAAAATATGCGAACTATTTGGAGCAAAAAGCCCCGAAAGAGTAATTTTTACTCAGAATGCAACTCACGCACTAAACATTGTTATAAAGGGTCTTTTAAGTGGTGAAAGCCATGCAATTGTGACTTCGATGGAGCACAATAGTGTGCTAAGACCCCTAGCTTCAAGCGGTGCGATGTATGATATAGCTCTTGCAGATAAGGACGGCTATGTAGACGAAAAAAACATAGAGTTACTCATAAAGCCAAATACTGCACTTATAATATGCACTTTATCTTCCAATATATGCGGAAGCGTCCAGCCGTTTGATAAAATTGCGAAGATAGCACAAAAGCACAAAATACCTTTTTTGCTCGACGGTTCGCAGGGCGGAGGGTGCATTGACATTGATATGGAAAAGCAGGGGATAGATTTTCTCGCTCTCCCCGGGCACAAGGGTTTGCTCGGACCTACAGGAACGGGCGTTTTGTGTATAAATTCCGATGTGGAATTAAGACCGCTTACAGAGGGAGGAACGGGAAGCCTCTCAAAATTGGTTACGCAGCCGTTTGCACTTCCGGACAGATTTGAAAGCGGAACACTCAATGTTGCAGGAATTGCCGGATTGGGAGCGGCTCTGGATTTTATAGATGATGTGGGAAGCGAAGAAATACTCAGGAGGGAAAACAAGCTTTGCAACCGTCTTGCACAAAATCTTTCTGCAATAGACGGAGTGCATCTTATTGGTTACAATCCTCACAGAAGGCGAACCGCAGTTTTGTCTATAGTAATAGATGGCATCGATTCGCTTATTGCGGCATCTATGCTAAATATTGACTATTCCATAGCTGTAAGGGCGGGCTTTCACTGTGCATATACTGCACACACTACGCTTGGAACTCAAAACACAGGAACAATAAGATTCAGTCCCGGCTTCTTTACAACCAAAGAGGAAATAGACAAGGCATGTGATGCGGTGTATTCCATCACTTTACAAAGATAAAAATAAATGATATAATTTTCATACAGATACAGGGAGGCTCTTATGAAAATTAAAATCATTTGTGTTGGAAAGATAAAGGAAAAGTATTTAAAAGACGGCATAGCCGAATATGCCAAAAGATTATCAGGCTTTTGCAAATTTGAGGTGTGCGAGCTTCCTGATGTAAGGATTCCAAACAAGGCATCCGATACAGAGTGTGAGATGGTAAAACAGCAGGAGGGAGAGGCAATCCTTAAGGCTATATCCAAAGATAGTTATGTGGTAGCTCTTTGTGTGGAGGGAAAATCCATTTCATCCGAAGAGCTTGCAGATAAGTTTGCAAGCATAACATTGTCCGGTAAGAGCACTATAGATTTTGTAATAGGCGGCTCTTTGGGGCTAAGCGATGCCGTTAAAGAACGAAGCGATTTTCGTCTTAGCTTTTCTTCATTTACATTTCCGCATCAGCTTATGCGTCTTATCCTTACAGAGCAAATATACAGGGCGTTTAAGATAAATGCAAACGAAGAATATCATAAATGATAATCCAACATTAAAAGGCACAAAGCAAATATGCTTTGTGCCTTGTTAATTTTAATAGTTGTTAAGGAATTCTTCTCCTTTAGTTATACTGTACATTACACTTTCCTTTGCAGGTCCGCCTATAACCTTGCGGTCTTTAACGCAGGTTTCGAGAGAAATTGCATTATAGATGTCTTCTTCTATAATATCGGAGCAATTTTTAAACTCTTCCATTGTAAAATCGCAAAGTGCCTTGTTGTTATTTATAGCATAGAGCACCATTTTTCCAATTACCTCGTGTGCCTGACGGAATGGCATACCTTTTTTTACAAGGTAATCGGCAGCATCTGTTGCATTTGTAAATCCGCCGCCTGCACCTTTGTACATATTTTCCTTGTTTACCTTCATAGTGGTAATCATTTTTTCAAACACGGGTATGCACAGTTTAACAGTGTCGACTGAGTCAAATATACCTTCCTTGTCCTCTTGCATATCCTTGTTGTATGCAAGAGCAATACCCTTCATTGTGGTGAGTATGGACATAAGGTTTCCGTAAACGCGTCCTGTCTTACCGCGTATGAGCTCTGCTACATCAGGATTTTTTTTCTGGGGCATTATGGAGCTGCCTGTGGAACAGGAATCATCCATTTCAACAAAAGCAAATTCATTTGTATTCCACAAAATAAGCTCTTCGCAAAAACGGCTAAGGTGCATCATACATATAGAGAGTGCACTGGAGAGCTCTATAACGAAATCTCTATCAGAAACACCGTCTATGGAGTTAAGAGTTATAGAGTCAAAACCAAGCTCTTTTGCTACCATCTCTCTGTCCAATGGATAGGTGGTTCCGGCAAGTGCTCCGCTTCCAAGGGGCATAACATTTGTTCTCTTGTATGTATCCTCGAGCCTTGTGATGTCTCTTTTGAACATTTCAAAATACGCCATAAGGTGATGGGCGAGAGTTATGGGCTGAGCCTTTTGAAGATGAGTGTAACCGGGCATAATGGTATCTGTATGCTCTTTTGCAAGATTTAAAAGAGATTTTTCTAAGTTTATGAGCATATTGCAGATAACTTTAATCTCGTCTTTAAGATACATTCTTATGTCGAGTGAAACCTGGTCGTTTCGACTTCTGCCGGTGTGGAGTCTCTTGCCCGTATCGCCGATTTTGGCTATGAGCATAGTTTCCACATTCATATGTATATCTTCGGCATCAATCATAAAATCAACTTTGCCGTTTTCTATATCTTCAAGAATCTCTTTAAGACCTGCTATGATTTTCTCGCTGTCCTTTTCGTCGATAATATTTTGTTTGCCAAGCATTCTTGCGTGAGCAATACTTCCAGTTATATCTTGAAGATAAAGTCTTTTATCGAAGCGTATTGAGGAATTAAAGTCATTTACCGATTCGTCGGTGCTTTTTGCAAACCTACCGCCCCATAATTTCATAGTGTTTACCTCGTTTCCTAAAAGTAAAATTTTCCGGTGAGAAAATCTCACCGGAAATTAAAATTATTTGTTTTCCTGTGCCTTCATCTTCATAGCACGAACCTTCAAGGGAAGACCAAAGAGGTTTATGAATCCGTCGGCATCCTTCTGGTTGTAAACTTCGTCCTCTGCAAATGTAGCAATATCTTCATCGTAGAGTGAGTAGGGTGACTTAGCACCTGCAGGTGTAACACTACCCTTGTAGAGCTTAAGTCTTACAGTACCAGTAACAGTTTCCTGTGTGGAGTCTACAAAAGCGGAGAGTGCTTCACGAAGAGGTGTGTACCAGAGGCCGTCGTAAACGAGCTGTGCAAACTTGTTTGCAACATCCATCTTGTAGTGGAGAGTCTGTCTGTCAAGACAGAGATATTCAAGCTCTTTGTGTGCTGCATAAAGAATTGTACCGCCGGGAGTTTCGTATACGCCACGGCTCTTCATACCAACAAGACGGTTTTCAACTATGTCATCTATACCGATGCCGTTTGCACCGCCGATTTCGTTTAACTTCTTAACCATTGTTACAGGGTCGAGTTCAACGCCATCGAGTTTAACGGGAACACCTTTTTCAAATTCGAGCTCAATGTATGTGGGAGTATCGGGAGCTTTTTCGGGAGATACGCCAAGCTGAAGAATCTTGTCCAGGTTGGGTTCGTTCCAGGGATCTTCCAAATCCTGTCCCTCGTGGGAAAGGTGCCATATATTTCTATCCATAGAATAGTTGTTTTCTTTAGTTACTGGTACGGGAATACCTCTTGCCTCAGCGTAGTCTATTTCGTCATCTCTGGACTTGATATCCCACATTCTCCAGGGAGCTATAATCTTAAGTTCGGGAGCAAGAGCCTTAACAGTGAGTTCAAAACGAACCTGGTCATTACCCTTACCTGTGCAGCCGTGACAGATTGCAGTAGCACCTTCTGCCTTAGCAATTTCTACAATTCTCTTAGCTATGCAGGGACGAGCGTGAGATGTACCCAAAAGGTATTTGCCCTCGTATACTGCACCAGCCTTTAATGTGGGCCATATAAAATCTCTTACATATTCATCCTGAAGATTTTCTATGTAAATCTTGCTTGCACCTGTTTTGAGTGCCTTTTCTTCAAGACCGTCTGTTTCTTTACCCTGACCAACATCACCACAAACAGCTATAACCTCGTAGTCAAAGTTTTCCTTAAGCCACGGAATGATGATGGATGTGTCAAGACCGCCGCTGTAGGCTAAAACAACTTTTTCTTTTGACATATTGATTTTCCTCCTAAAATGGTTTATTATAAGTATAGTATGATTATAACTCATTTTCTTTGCAATATCAACTGTTAAATTTGCATAAATATGCAAAAAATATTGAATCATAATGTATAATGTGCATAAAAATGACTAGAAAGGTCAATTAAATATGATAATATTAGGTATTGACCCAGGCTACGCTATTGTTGGCGTGGGGGTAATTGAGTACAAGGGTAACAAATTTCGCACAATAGATTATTTTGCCATAACCACTCAAGCTCATATGCGATTCGAAGACAGACTAAAGATTATATACGACGGAATATGCAGTGCAATCGAAAAATACAAGCCGGATTTTATGGCTATTGAAGAACTGTTCTTTAACGACAATGCCAAAACTGCAATAGCGGTTGGGCAGGCAAGGGGAGTTATTCTGCTTGGTGCCGTAAATAACGGACTTGAGGTTTTTGAATACACGCCACTTCAAGTTAAGCAAGCAGTTGTGGGATACGGCAGAGCCGATAAAAAACAAGTGCAGCAGATGACAAAGTCCATTTTGGGTCTTCATTCTGTTCCAAAACCCGATGATGTTGCCGACGCACTGGCAATTGCCGTGTGCCACGCACATTCATACAACGGGGCACTCTCAAGGCTCTGTAATAAATAAGGAGAATACATATGATTAGTTATATTAAGGGCATTCTTGCCGACAAAGGCAGTGATCACGCCGTAGTGGATTGCGGCGGTGTTGGATTTAAAATTTACACAAGCTACAATTCACTCATGGATACAAAGTGCACAAAGGGAAGTGAAGTTACCTTTTATACGCATATGTATATAAAAGAAGGCATTATGGATTTGTATGGATTTATTTCCAAAGAAGAACTGGAACTTTTTGAACTTCTCATATCGGTATCCGGTGTAGGTGCCAAGGGAGCACTTGCTGTTCTCTCTACTATGAATCCGTCTAAACTCTCGCTTACCATAGCATCAGGTGATGCCAATTCCATAAAAAAAGCTCCCGGCATAGGAACCAAGACCGCACAGAGAATTATATTGGAGCTTAAGGACAAAATCAAAAACGACAGTCTTACAGGAGATTTCAAAGATGCATTTTCTACTGATGTGCCTGTATCTACAAGCGAGAGAGATGAGGCTGTAAATGCGCTTGTAGCACTTGGATATACCGGCTTTGAGGCAAAGAAGGCTGTATCCAAGGTGGCAACTGACATAACGGATGTGGAGTCCATAATTAAATCTGCTCTTAAGAGCCTGATATAGGGAGGCAGTTATGCTAAATTCGGATGAAAGAATAATAACCGGCTCAATAACCGAGGAGGATGTTACCACAGAACCCGGACTGCGTCCAAAGGAGCTTTGTGAATACATAGGACAGACTAAGGTTAAGGAAAATCTTTCTATATACATAGAAGCTGCAAAATCTCGCAGAGAAGCCCTTGACCATGTGCTTTTGTACGGACCTCCGGGGCTTGGAAAAACAACACTTGCAAATATTATTGCAAACGAGCTTGGGGTTAATATCCGCATCACATCGGGTCCTGCTATCGAAAAGCCGGGCGACCTTGCGGCAATACTTACCAATTTAAATGAACACGATGTACTTTTTATAGATGAGATACACCGCTTAAGTCACAGTGTAGAAGAGGTGCTTTATCCTGCTATGGAGGATTATGCACTCGATATAATTATTGGGAAGGGTCCCTCCGCACGCTCTATAAGATTGGACATACCGCCGTTTACACTCATAGGTGCTACAACCAAGGCAGGTTCAATGACAGGGCCACTGCGCGACAGATTTGGTGTTATATCGCGTCTGGAGCTCTACACGCCCGAGGAGCTTGGTAAAATAGTACTTCGAAGCGCAGGCATCCTTGGTGTAGACATAGATAACGAGGGTGCTATGGAAATAGCATCTCGCTCCAGGGGAACACCCAGAATAGCCAACAGACTGGTTAAGAGAGTGAGAGATTTTGCTACAATCCTTGGCGATGGTAAGATAACAGGCAAAATTGCCTCTGAGGCACTCTCCAGACTTGAGATAGATGAGATTGGTCTTGATAATGTAGACAAAAATATGATTCTTACTATGATAAACAGCTTTGGCGGTGGCCCTGTGGGGCTTGATACTCTTGCTGCCACAACAGGTGAGGATGCCAACACAATAGAAGATGTTTATGAGCCATATCTTCTTCAACTTGGCTTTTTAAACCGTACACCCCGCGGAAGAGTTGTGACAAAGCTTGCCTATGACCACTACAATATTCCATTTGAAAAGTAAATATTACAATTTCCTGACAGTTTGTAAAAACTACTCGAAAATTGACGAAAAATATAGTATAATCCAAGAGATTGTACTATATTTTTTAGGATGATTTAAAATGAACAAGTTTTTATGTGTTATACTTATGATAATTACAATGTGTGCATCTTTCATTGGCGTTAATGCCGCAAATACCGATATGCCTCTTTACTTAGACGGCGTTCTTCTTGAGACAGATGTCCCCCCTGTTGTTGTAAATGAGCGTTCTTTTGTGCCGGTAAGAAGCATCTTTGAAAAACTGGGTGCCGAGGTGAGTTGGATTGGCTCAAGGCAACAGGTTATTATCCGTTCTGATAAAGCGAGAATTGCCTTAAATCTTGACAGTACAACCGCTTATGTGGACGATAAGACGGTAACTCTTGAGGTTGCACCGTTTGCCAAGGATGGCAGAACGCTGGTTCCGGTGCGATTTATAACCGAAAATCTCGGTTACAATGTGCAGTGGGTCAAGGAGGATAATTCGATACGCATAACTACCAAAAAGACAAACGCTGAGCCCGATAAACCAAAGATAAAGGATATCTCGGTTTCAAAACGAACAAATGCTACAGTTATAACTGTTACTGCGGACAAAATAATAAAGCCGAAAATATCATATGCCTCAGACCCCGAGCGTTTTATTGCAGATTTTTCGGACACAGGACTATCGCTTTCCGGTTCCAAAAAGGATGTAGGAACGAGTCAGGTTAAGGAAGTAAGATATGCTATTCACCCTGATTATACCAGAGTTGTTATAGAGGCTGCCGACGATAGTACATACAGCGTTAAATATACAACAACAACTATGACTGTTACAGTTACTTCTTCTAGTAAGAATGACGATGACGAATCCCCAATAATTGTCGAAGACGAAAAGCCTACAGTAAATGGTGAGCTTCTTGTTGTAATTGACCCCGGCCACGGCGGAAAGGACTGCGGTGCAGTCGGCTACGAGTACGAAGAAATAGAACCCGAAGAAGATACAGACGAGGAAACAGACGAAACAAAAAAAGAAAATATTAAAAAGACACCTTTCATTTACGAGAGCGATACCAATCTCTCAATAGCCCTTGCCGTGAGGAGATATCTCGAAGCAGATGGCGTAAGCGTGCTTATGACAAGAACAAAGGATGTAGCTCTTGGAAGCACAGAAATGGATGACCTTCTTAAAAGAAGCGAGATTGCAAACGAAGCAGGTGCGTCACTGTTTGTAAGTATACACTGTAATTCATTTACAGAGCCTACGGCAACAGGAACAGAAGTTCTCTATGCAGATACGGAAGATAAGCAATATAACGGAATCACAAGCAAAGAGCTCGCACAAAATATTCTAAAACCGCTTGTAAGTGCAACCGGTCTAACAGACCGCGGTGTTAAGGACAGCCCTAAAATTGTTGTTTTGCGTACTACAACAATGCCGTCTGTACTTATAGAAACCGCTTTTATATCAAATCCTGTTGATATGATGATTCTGGCAGATGAAGAAAAAGTAGAAGA
>JAZNFW010000081.1:0-2014 GCA_045576175.1 Clostridia bacterium
GCGGTTGGGCGGTAGTTGATACACGAGGTAATATATATGCGACCGCAAGTTATATAAACCAAGATATTTTTATTTATGAGCGTGAGTTAATGAAGTCTGCATATTACGCTAACAAGATAGAGCAATATGCGGAGGACATAAGAAACGGCAAACGAATTTTAACCAACACTTACACCATAAGACAAAAAATGCTTGAGCATATAGACTTATACCGCATAAAAGAGGTTGTAGCACATAACGCAACCTTTGACTACCGAGCGTTAAATCTGATTTTGCGATGGACTACCAAAAGTAAATACCGCTATTGGTTGCCCAAAGGTATTGAGATTTGGGATTCCGCACGAATGGCAAGACAGGTTATACTGAAAATGCCTACTTACAAAAAGTTTTGCGAAAAGCATAACCTGTTAACTAAAACTGGGCGATTACCCTATACCGCAGAAGCATTATACGCCTATATCACAAAAAATCCCAACTATAAGGAAGAACACACCGCCCTTGAGGATGTGCTGATAGAAGCGGAAATATTGCACTATTGTTACCGACAAAAAAAGAAAATGATTAAAAGGGCGTGGGGCGGTTAGCCCCACTGCCCGGAAAGGCTGAAAAATATGGATTATGTAGTTTGGTATAAAGACACTTTTTATGGAGACGAAATAAACGATTGTGCTTCTGCCGAGGAAGCAAAACAAAAAGCGGCAGAACAACGCCGTTTGCAAGACATAGAGCTTGAAGGTGAGGAATTACAATTTCCCGTTGATATACTACAAAATGGCGAGGTAATTGGAACAGCAACTTGTTACGAAGATCTGATTGAAGAAGTTGAAGAAGCTTAATAGAGAGGGCGGAAACGCCCCTCTCTTTCTTTTTTAAGCCTCTCGCCATCTAACGCGGCGAGAGGTATTTCAGAATTGTGAAGCAATTGTGAATTTTTTGTTAACTTTTATCCCTTGTGCAACTTGCACAAAAATTTCCCAAAAATCTGCTATATCTTTGTGCAACATTGATATTGACTTTTACTGCTCTATGCTGTATAATAGTATCGTAAGGTAAGGGAAGCCACCGAGCGAGATACCCAAACAACACGGGCACAATGCCCAACAAACAAAATAAAAAAAGTTGAAAAAAGGTATTGACAAACGGCTTTCAGTATGCTATAATGTATACACAGGTTAAGGAAGGGTGCACACTTCCAAAGAACATTATTTAATTTTGAAAGGAATTGATACTATGGCAAACGAAAAGAAACTCACTATAACCGAACAGTTCGCTGACCTTCTCACTATCCCTGCAATAGCAAATAACCCCAAGCGTAAGGCGTTCATAGAAGGGCGTATGGCACAAGTAGCCAAGAAAAATGCGGGCGGTGCTAATGGCGAAAAGAAACTCACTGCAACGCAGGAAGCAAACCTTCTGTTGAAGAATGCAATCTATAAGGCTATGACCGAGGGCGGTAAGTATACTGTAACCGATATAATGAAACTTGTCCCCGAACTTAACGGACTTTCTAATCAGAAGGTGAATGCTCTTGTTGCACAGATGGTTAAAGCAGGTGTGCTTGAGCGTATCGAGGAAAAGCGTAAGGCGTACTTTGTAAAGGTACTTCCCACCGCAGATGTAGAAGAGGAGGAGGAGGAGGCGTAAGCCTCCCTCCCCATAACCGAGGAGGTATAGCCCATGGCAGATAACCAAAAGGAACGCATAATGCGTATATTGGGCGTGTCTGCGGAGGAGGCTGACGAGATTATGGCAACGGATAAGGAGATAGACCGAGGGAAAAAGACCTTTGACTTTGACCTAACTGCCGAACAGCAAAAAGCCGCAAAGCAATATACCAGAACAGGCACACGCACGGTTTATGACTTTAATACCAAAAACCGCACACGCAAGGAAAATGCAACAAAAGGCGGTTTAATAGCCGAGTTCGCAAAGTTCTTGCTTGAGGGAAGCGAGTATGAGCCGACCGCAGTCAACATAACCAACAAGGAAAGACAAATAGCCTTTACCATAGGGA
>JAZNFW010000082.1:0-5732 GCA_045576175.1 Clostridia bacterium
TAGGTCCGAACTGGTCTGCACCTAAGCTGTGTGAATGTGCACAGTGCGACGCAGATATTTATAAAACATATTCTTACTACATCGACAACGAAGATAATAGATTTTGCAGCGAAGAATGTGCAATAGAATTTCACGGAATTAAAGAAACTGATTACGAAAGCGAGAGACCGGATTAACCATAGGGTGTAAGAAGGAACAGAAAAAATTAAATTATAAAATAACGGAGGAATAAAAAATGAGTAATGAAGTAGTAGCACAGAAACCTAAATTTTCAGTAATGGTAAATACCAATGCATTTCAGAATTCCATTAGGAACACACTTAATGACCCCGAGAGAGCAAGGAGATTTACAGCAGCTATTGTGTCAGCCGTATCTAATAACCCTGCACTTGAGGAATGTGATGCAGGTACGATAGTAACAGCGGCTTTACTGGGAGAAAGTCTCAATCTTTCTCCTTCGCCGCAGCTTGGACAGTATTATCTCGTTCCGTTTAATGACAATAAAAACAATCGAAAGGTTGCTCAATTTCAGTTGGGGTACAAAGGATACATACAACTTGCAATTCGTTCGGGACAGTACAAAAAATTGAATGTACTTGCCATTAAAGAAGGCGAACTCATAAAGTATGACCCTCTTAATGAAGAAATTGAGGTTAATCTCATCGAAGACGACAACGCACGAGAACTTGCACCAACAGTGGGATACTACGCAATGTTTGAGTATACAAATGGCTTTAGAAAGTCTCTTTATTGGAGTAAAGCCAAGATGGAAAAGCACGCACTTAAATACTCAATGGGATATAAGGCGAAAAAGGGATACACTTTCTGGGAAAAGGATTTTGACGGCATGGCGTACAAGACAATGCTCCGTCAGTTGATATCCAAGTGGGGCATTATGTCGATAGAAATGCAGGAAGTATTTACAAAGGACATGGCAGTTCTCGGCGATGATGGCTCCGTTAATTATCTTGACAACGATGAGGAAAATGAAATAATCGGACAAGCAGATATTCACCCGAATAGCGAAGACACAACGGAAACGGTACAGAAAGATGCATTATGATATCATTTCTTCCGGTTCTAAGGGAAACGCGGTTTTGCTGTGTGAGAAGATTCTTATTGACTGCGGTGTGAGCTATAAAAAGCTTGCACCGTATGTGCCCAAAATCAAACTGGTATTCATAACTCATGAGCACGGAGACCATCTTAATAAGCGGACAATTAAGAGACTTGCTTCCGAGAAGCCTTCGGTTAGGTGGGCTTGCGGTGAATGGATTACAGACAAGCTTATGGAGTGTGGGGTAGCCTTCGAGCAAATAGATGTGGTAAATATTCCAAAAAATTACGATTACGGCTCTTTTATGGTTGCCCCAGTCAAGTTATATCATGATGTTAAATGTTTCGGATTGAGGATATTTGAGGGCGAAGAAAAGGCAATATTTATTACCGATACCGCAACAGTTGAGGGAATTGAAGCGAAAAACTACGATTTATACTTTGTAGAGGCAAATTACACCGAAGCAGATCTAAGGCGTAGGATTGCAGAAAAAGAAGCTCGTGGAGAATTTGTATATGAATACAGAGTGCCATATACACATCTTTCAAAGGAGCAGGCAGATGATTTTATATACTCTAATATCGGAAAAAACGGTCAGTATATATATTTACACGAACACGAGGATAGATAAAGTTTCGATAATGTTGTGATGAAGGGAGGTATGGTTATGACCGAAGCTGTAGGAAGCATACACAAAGTAAAAGATAATATGGCAATAATTCTGGCGCAGGTTGACCCGTACCTTATCGAACGGCAGAGCATTACAAAGTGCTTGGTTAAGTATGATGACGGACGGCACATAACGGCGCATCAGAGGAAGAAAGCCTATGCGATTATCGGAGATATTGCAGAATATACAGGAAATGTTCCCGAGTATGAAAAGGAACTGCAAAAGTGGTTCTATATGGAAAGATACGGTGCAGAGAACTTTAGTCTTTCTGATTGCTCCGTGAGTACGGCTAGAGATTTCATATCGTATCTCATAGACTTTTGTTTTGAGAACAATATAGGTACAAGAGATACCTTACTTAATAGCACAGATGACATAAGCAGATATCTGTATTCCTGCCTTGCAAATCGAAAATGTGCGGTGTGCAACAGGAAAGCAGAGATACATCATTGTGAAGGCTCAAGGGTAGGTATGGGATTTAACCGCCGTAAAATCAACAATATAGGGCGTTATGCTATTGCCTTGTGCCGGAAGTGTCATAACACGGCCCACAATGATGAAAAGGGCTTTTTTGATAAATACCACATATACGGAATAAAGCTCGATAAGTATTTGGTAGATAAACTCGGGCTGTAAGACGGAGGGAAAAGTATGGAAAAGTTAAGTCAATGCGAAATGATTATTAAGTACATAAGGGAATTTGGCAGTATAACGACTTTGCAGGCATTCAGAGACCTTGGATGCACAAGGCTTGCAAGCAGGATAAACGACCTTAAGAATCAAGGCTACCGATTCCGAGATAAGTATGTAACGAGTAAGAACAGATACGGGGTTAAGGTGAGCTATAAAAAATACTACTTGGAGGGAGACAATGGAACCGTGGATAAAACTATACCGGAAGTTTAGAGAGTGGGAATGGTACGGTGATGTTGTTGTAATGGCGGTGTTTATTCACCTTCTCTTAAGTGCAAATTGGAAGCCAATAAAATGGCATGGGATTACGCTAGATATTGGTGAAGTGGTCATAGGAAGAAGGAAACTTGCCGAAAAATTAAAAATTTCGGAGCAACAAGTAAGAACTGCGCTCGATAAACTTGAAAGCACACAAGTTATCAACCGCAAGATAACCAACAAATATACTGTCGTGAAGGTGCTTAACTACTGCAATTACCAAGGAGAGCATGAGAGCAACCAACAAACAACCAGCAAATCAACCAACAGAGCAACCAACAAAAAAGGGGAAGAAAACCCGCTTGTTCTCTCTGTTTGTAAGCGGTGTGATGTAGGCAATCAACCAACAGAGCAACCAACAAACAGTCATAAAATCAACCAACAAATAACCACAGATAAAGAAATAAAGAATAATAGAAATATAAATATAGAAGTAGAAGAAGACGCGCGCGTGCGCGTACGCGAGGAGATTGCAAAAGTCATAAATCTCTATGAGCAAAATATAGGAGTGCCGTCTCCTATAACAAGAGATGTGCTTGCAGACCTTCTTAGCTCACACAGTGCCGATCTGGTGGAGCTTGCCATAACAGAAGCTGCGAAAGCAAATGCTCATAGTGTCAACTACATAGAAGCTATATTTCGCAAGTGGGATTCTTTGGGTGTAACAACAGTAAGTGCTGCCATGCACGCTATTGCAGAGCATAAGAGTAATGCAAATGCACCCAAGGTTGTCAAGAGGGCAGCAGGTGCTACCCAACAGAAGAAAAACTTTTTCCAAGATTATGATGAAAATTTAAGCGACTTTGAGGTGGAACTTATGAAAAAGAGAGTAGGTGTGAGCCAATGATTAACATAACAACAGGGCAAACGAATTTTTTGGATGAGATTATAGTGGATAATTTTGCCGGAGGAGGCGGAGCTTCCACCGGAATAGAACTTGCTACCGGCAGAATAGTAGATATAGCTATTAATCATGACCCTGATGCTGTACTTATGCACAAGACTAACCATCCATATACAAAACACTATTGTGAAAGTGTGTGGGAGGTAAATCCCGTAGAAATATGTCAAGGCAGACCAGTAGGGCTTATGTGGCTTAGTCCTGATTGTAAACATTTTTCGAGAGCCAAAGGCGGTAAGCCTGTAAGCAAGAATGTGAGAGGACTTGCCTGGATAGCTGTGAGGTGGGCTGCAACAGTAAAGCCAAGAGTTATAATTCTCGAAAATGTGCCAGAGTTTGTCACTTGGGGACCTCTTGATAAGAAAAATCGTCCCGATGAGAAGCAAAAAGGTAGAACATTCAACAGCTTTGTCAATGCATTAAAAAGACACGGTTATGATGTGGATTGGAGAGAAATAAGGTGCTGTGACTTGGGAGCACCTACGATTCGCAAAAGATTTGTTCTTGTAGCAAGATGTGACGGAAGACCGATTGTGTTTCCAAAGGCTACACATGGCGAAGGGCTTAAACCATACAGGACAGCTGCAGAGTGTATTGATTGGAGTATTCCATGTAAGAGCATTTTTGAACGCAAGAAACCTCTTGTAGAAAACACGCTCAGAAGAATCGCAAGAGGTCTTGATAAATTTACCATTAAGTCGGATAAGCCTTTTATAGTGACGTGTAATCACGGTGGTGAAGGCTTCAGAGGACAGGATTTGGCGAAACCCATAAACACTATAACACAAAAATGCACGGACGGTGTGGTTGTGCCATATCTTGGCTCGTTCAAATTCAATAATGAACCATCTGATGTAAGTAATCCGCTACATACAGTTACTACCGTAAACAGCCATGCAGTGATAGCTCCACATATATCAAAATACTTTGGTGGTATTGTCGGTGCAGATATTGAAACACCATTACCAACAGTAACAGCGGTAGACCACAACGCATTGGTGGGAGCTTCGCTTATTCAATATCATTCAGAAACATCGGATAAAGAGGTAAGGGGGCAGGCTCTTGATACACCGCTTATGACGGTTGATATGTCTCCAAGATACGCACTTACAACAGCAAATATTGTGAGATATTATGGTGGAGCTGACCAGCATAATTCTGTTGAAACACCACTGCCAACGGTTACAACAATGGAGAGGCATGGGCTTATAGAAAGTCATCTTTGCGTGTTCCAAAACAATATGGACTGCAAGCCAATGGAAGAACCAGTACCGGCAATAACTTCAAGAGAAAAACTTGCGGTTATAAAAACCAAGATTATAAAGTATAGCGGAGAACAAAATTTACATCACTGGCCAGAGGTAAGGGACTTACTCAACAAATACTGCGGATACAATCTTGCAGACAATGAACTGCTTTTACTTGTGATAAATAGTGATTATTGCTTTATAGCAGATATCGGCATGAGAATGCTTGAACCCAGGGAACTTTATAATGCACACGGATTCCCGGAAGATTACATAATTGAAGTCGATTACAAGGGGAATGTGTATCCAAGGAGCAAACAGGTAGCAAGATGCGGCAATTCGGTACCGCCTCCGCTTGCAGAGGCTATGGTAAGGGCAAACCTTCCAGAGTGGTGCGATATGAAAATCATAAATATGGCACAGTTACAAAGAAAAGTTGCTTACGGAGGTGTGAAATGACAAATAAAACTGCTATATGTCCTGTTTGCCAAACTGTTTTTGAACCCAAAAGCGCATCTAAGTACTGCAGCGCAAAGTGCAGGCTAAAGGCCAACGGAAGAATGTCTCCCAAACCAAGGCAGAGGAAAAAGCCAAGTCTAAGCCTTGCACAAATTAATGAGCTTGCAAGAGCCGAAGGTCTGAACTACGGGCAGTATGTAGCTAAATACGGATTGTGAGGTGTGAACTATGACAGATGAACAGATGATTATAAGGTCTTTTCAAGAAACATTTGAACAGTACAAAGAAAAGGGAGATTTTAGAACTGTTGTTTATGAAGAGATTCTTGACTTAATCAACCGCCAAAAAGAAATTATTAAGCACCACGAAAAAGCAGAGTGTTTTGCCGAAAAAACTATCAAGGCTCAAGAGAAAGAGATTGAGAGGTACAAAGGGGTCATTAAACTG
>JAZNFW010000083.1:0-24291 GCA_045576175.1 Clostridia bacterium
CCTTTTCAAACATAGTGATGCACTTGTCAAGCGGTGCATCGCCGCTCTCTAGCTCGGAAATGATTTTTTCAAGCTCAGTTAAATTTTCTTCGAAGGTGTTCTTTTTTTGTGCCATTTTGCCGCCTCCTCTATTTAACAATACAGTTTATGCTGCCGTCTGTTACGGTAACTGTGATTTCATCCTTAGACTTTACATCGGAGACCTTTTTAACAAGCAAATCTCCTTTGGTAACCTTGGCAAATCCCCTTGAAAGCGTATTTATGGGGTTTAAAGCACCAAGCTTGTATGAGCACTCTTTAAGAGTGTATATGCTATCCTGAAGCTTTCTTTCATAGGCATCCTTAAGGCTTCTTATAGCAGTGTCGAGCCTTTGCACTTTATCTTCCGTAATTCTTAGTGGGTTCTTCATAACGGGCGATGTAATGCACAGCTCCAGCTCTCTCTTTTTGGATGCCACAAGAGAAGAAAGGGCATTTGTGAGCCTTAACTCACTGTTTTTAAGAAATGCATTTATCTCTGAGATATCGGGAGTTGCAAGCTCTGCCGCCGCCGAGGGCGTGGGCGCACGCAAATCTGCCACAAAATCTATTATGGTGTAGTCCGTCTCGTGTCCTACTGCGGATATTACGGGGATTTTCGAATTGAAAGTTGCAAGCGCCACCGTCCTGTCGTTGAACGCCCACAAATCCTCTATTGAGCCACCGCCTCTGCCTACTATGAGGACATCTGCCTCGCCTAAAGAATTAAAATATTCTATACCACGGCATATCGACTCGGGGGCGCCTACTCCCTGAACAAGTGCAGGGTATATTTTGATATCGCAAATGGGATATCTTCGGGAAATGACATTTATTATATCCTTAACAGCCGCACCCGTAGATGCAGTCACCACGCCAATAACCCTCGGAAATTTTGGGATTTTCTTTTTTTTCGAGGGGTCAAAATAACCCTCGTTTTCAAGCTCATCCTTAAGCTTCTGATAAGCTGCATACAGCTCTCCTACTCCGTCGGGCACCATTGTGTCTATATAGAGCTGGTATATACCGTCTCTTTCATACACGCCTATCCTGCCCACTGCCAAAACGCTCATGCCGTCCTTGGGTGCAAATTTAAGATTTGACGCACTCTGACGGAACATAACCGCCTTTAAAGAGCCTGTACTATCCTTAAGCGACATATACATATGGCCGGAATAGTGATGCTTAAAATTGGATATTTCTCCGCGCACACAAAGAACCTGCAGGGCTTCGTCTGTGTCTATTTTTCGTTTTATGTAGCTGTTTACCTCGCTTACAGTAGCAATATGCATAAAATCACTATCCTATTATATCTGCAAGCACACCGTTTACAAAAGCGGGTGCATCGTCATCGCTATACTTCTTGGCAAGCTCAACTGCCTCGTTTATAGACACCTGATACGGAACATCGGCATACTCCATTTCACTTACGGAAAGACGCAAAATTGCTAGATTTACCTTAGAGAGTCTGTCTATAGTCCAGTTCTTTAAAGATGCACTTACCTTGGCATCTATAGTATCTAAATTATCAAAGCAGGATTTGACACAGGTAGTTACATACTCTATGTCACTTTTGGTGAGCTTGGAATATTCCTCGCAAAAAGAAAAATTTTCCAAGGTAAGCTCCACATCGCCTTCTGAGTGGAACGGTACCTGATATATAATTTTGAATGCACTGTCTCTTGCAGCTTTTCTGCTCATAATTTTCCTCCGTTAAGTTTTTACGATACTTCTGTGTAAAAACTCAAATTTAAAAAGTCCCGTTGGGACACAACGGGACTTAAAATCATTCTTCCTCTGTTGTGTTGTCTGTGTTCTCTTGTTCCTGTACTGCAGGGATATCTATTCCCACAATACGAACATTGACCTTTTCTACAGAAAGCCCGGTCATAAGCTCAATTTCCTTCTTGACTGCATCCTGTACATTCCATGCAACCTCGGGAATTCTTACACCGTATTTAACTACGATGCTTATATCTACACTTGCTGTGCCTTCGCCAACGACTGCCTTAATACCGCCGGCCAAAGCTTTTTTGGTAAATCGTCTTGCGATACCGTCCACAAATCCGGAACCGGTACTGCTCACTCCATCTATTTCCGAAACTGCAACAGATGCAATAGTCTCTATAACCTCGTCGGAAATCTTGATATTGCTGTTTAACGCTTCTTTATTTTCGCTCATAGGAATTCCTCCTTCGACTTATAGTAAAATACTATTTTTAGTTAGTATACCACAAATTTTATTTGACTTCAACTATTTTTATGTTATTATTTTGCGTAAGCTCATAAACCACATCCACTATTTTTGCCGTATCGCTTCGGCTTAAGTCATCTTGCTTTATATTTACCGTTACGCTTTCCTCGGTTATATACACAAGTGTGTCTTTAAAACCCTTGGCAGAAAGAAGATTTTCTGCAGTGGCTTCCGCCTCTTGATAATCCAGAATTTGCGAAAGTCTGTCTTCCGCCTGGGTCCTTAAATCCAAGGAAAGCCACTCGCTCTCTAATGTTTTTTGAAGCTCCTCATACAGTTTGGCACGGCTCTGGTCTCTTTCAAGCCGAATAGAAGCAAATACATCCTCTTCTTTTACTGTATCAGCCTCTGAGCTAACCATAACAGTTTCGCCCACGTCTATGTCAATATCACCCGACTGCTCGCTTGCTACAAGTTCGCCATCTAACTGCCCGTCATAGCGGTAATTTAAATATCCCGCAATACCAAGCATAAGAACAAGTGCCGTAATTACCATGTGCTTTCTTTTAAATACCATAAACATATATTGCCGCTCCTTAATTTGAAAGTATTTTAACTCTATGTACAGGCACACCCAAAACTGCCGAAACTGCCTCGGTTATCTCCACTTCTAGTTCTTTTGTTTTAATACCTCTGGCAGTTATTATGACGCCTCTCACCTTTGGCAAAACCTCCTCATTTACAAACGGATTTTCACCCCCACCGTCCACAACGGTTACAGGCTGTTTCTTCGTTGTAGAATTCTTTTTGTCTCCGTCTGCCGAAGATGTTTCCTCGCCAAAAAACGCAAGGTTTTTTGTGCCGTTGTTTTCGTAGTTTATAAAAATCTTGACATTACTTACGCCCTCTATACTCTCTAAAATATCCCTTAGCTTCTCCTCTGCATCAAAATTAAAGGGGGCTGGCGTTTCCTCTTTTTCGGATTTAGTCTTAGGTGGACTTTGTGTGAAAGTGTTAGAAAGTATCATAAGAACTATTCCTATAGCCAGTGTAAAAACAAGGTACATCGGCTTTATGCTTTTTAGCTTTTTTAAATTCATCTGCCACCTCAATCTGCAAAGCTTGTTTCTAATTCATAGTGCTTTAATATGTATTTTGATATTTCTTCTTTTGAATTCTCTTGGGCGCCATATGCCATGAGCCTTTGCCCGTCAAACTCAAACCTTATCTGCACACCGAAAACCGCTCCTATTTCTTTGGATATTTCATTTTCAACAGTTTCGGATGAATTCTTCATAAGCTCATTTAAAAATGTATCCCTGCTTTTGTTTACCTTGGAGAAAAAGCCGTAATCATCTGTTAAATACAAATCGGTATCATATTTGGTGTAATCTATTTTTATAAGATTCTTTATTGGCGAAACAATAACTCCCACCACAAAAATACCGCACACGATTTTTATAATTCCGGTATATTTCTTAGATGGTATAACAAGCTCTGCCGCAGAACAAAAAAGAAGTGCAAAGCATATAGAAATTACATATCCTTTCATGGTAACCTCTCTACAGATTCATAAGAACCGCAAATGCCAGAATAAACATAACGGTCATAAGTAGTACCGCAACCATCATATGCACTATAGTCTGCCCCACTCCGTATATGCTTTCGGTCATAAGCTTGTCGCAAAAAGGCTCTGTGAGTCCTGCGGTTATTTTTAAAAGAAAGCCTATTACAAAAAGCTTAAGTACAGGTATCAGGCAAATAACTGATATAGCTGTTATCCCTGCGGTGCCAAAGGCATTTTTAAATATTTTAGCAGATGCTAAAATGAGCTCGGTAGAATCGGCAAGAAATCCACCAACCACAGGAATTGCGTGACCTATTGTGTACTTTGCCGCACGAATTCCCATAGAGGACGATGCAGAAACTGCAAGCCCCGACAGAGTTGTCATACCTGCAAATACGGTAAGAAGAAAGCCCAAAACCCAGAAAAGAACCTGTCTTGCTATGAGTATGAGCTTGTTTATATGCATACCATTTGACATATTGCTGACTATTGTGAGAATGCCTATATAAAAAAAGGCGTGTATCATAAAATTGCCCGCATACTGCGAAACAACATTCACCATAAGAAGAAACACTCCCTGAGACAAGGAAGCATTGACACCCGTAGCTGTGATGATGCCTATGTACGCAGGAAGCGACATCCTTATAAAAACCACTATTTCCTCCGAGGCGTCCAAAGCTATGCTAACTGTCTTATAGAGCACGCCGATAAGAAACGAGGAAACTACAAAATAGCATATGAGAAAAGCCATATGCGATGTGCCCTCGCCAAGCTTTATCTGCGAGCCCTTGATGCATGAGGACAAAATTACAAAGCCCATTACAGACAGTATGTATGATATTGTGCCCTTAACATCGCCAGCCACAAGAGAAGCAATCTTTTGCAGTATACCTTTTGGGACCTCAGTCTTACCGCTTACTACAGTTTGAACAAAATCCGAAAAAGAGTAATCACCCGTAATCTCTCCTATAATTTCGTTTGTATAAGTTGGAACTGCATCGGATATATTTCCGGCACAAACAGGCATACAAAATGTCAAAGCAAAAACAAGAGACAAAAAAACACGCACATCAACCACCTATTATATCTCTTACCGATTCAAAAATCCCTATAAGCATTGGAAGAGCCATAGACATCATTATTGCCTTTCCTGCAGTCTCCAGTGCATTTGCAACTGCCTTTTGTCCCGCATCTGTACAGATATCACTGCCAAAGCTTGTGAGATAAGCCACCATAAGCGTTTTGAATATTATGGAAATACCCTGTGCATCCACTCCGGATACTGCATCGAAAACACCCATCTTATCCTTTATGCTTGCAAATATTCCTGCAAATATGAAAAAGAGCGACGCACAAGCACAAACTGTAAGAAGAAGTGCACCGGGTTTGAAATTTTCTTTTAGTATTATTATTACAAGGCACACAACAATGCAAAAGAGCACCAGTTTGAATATCATATATCAAAAAGCTCCCTGACCGTATCAAACAGCGTGCTTACCTCGTTTATAACCATAAGCATTACCACCACGAGCCCCACAATAGAAAGCATAAAAGCCTGTTCATCTCTTCCCGATTGCACGAGGAGCCTACACAGGACAGAAACTATAATGCCTATTGCAGCTATTTGAAATATCAATTCTGTTCCCATACCCTACTCCTAAAAAACTATAATACATATAAGAATCCCGCCGTATATTCCAAGCATCTTTACTATACGGCTGTTTTTCTTTTTCGCTTCTGTAGCCTCTTTTGCCAGTGTCATAATTCTGTCTTTTAGTGCAGAGAGGTTTGATTTTTGCTCTTCAAGCTCGTAAGCCTCCAGAAGATAGGCACTGTTTTTGAGTGTATCTGCATCTTCTTTTTTAAGGCACATACTGTGTGCCTTTTCGTCTATTGCATCGGACCAGGCTAAAGGTGCGCTATCACCTTTTTCGATGGCAGTACATATGATTTCAAACATCTCTCCTGTGTGGCCCCTGAGCATAGGACAGACTTTAAAAAATATATCCTTTACGGAAAAGTGCCCATACGAAAGCTCGCCTGTCATGAGCTCTATTGAATCTGCAAGTGACAAAAGCTCATCCTCTCTGGATGCCATACACTGTGCAAAACCAAACCCAAGAAGCACCGAAGACGACAAAATAATTGCCATCCCTATAAGCTTAATAATCATTCAGACACCTCCTGTATATCCTGTGACCCTTTTTCTTGTTATTTATAAAAAATATTTCCTCAAAGCTTTTAAGCTCATTTCCAAAACGGGATTTTAAATCCTCTATATCGAGTGCGTGTACAGAAGAAATTACACATACACCGCATTTTATTGCCTCTCTTACGGATTTGAATTCCGCTTGTGTGCCGATTTCGTCAGTGATAATAACATCGGGGCACATTGTACGAAGCATAAGATTCATAGCCTGATGTTTTGGATATGAGCTGCACACAAAGCTTAAGTCACCCAAATCATACTTTGACACGCCCTCGTGCATCGCCGCTATTTCGCATCTTTCATCGGCAATACCTACCCTCTTTGGAGAAAACACATCTATCCCTGTGGAAATAAGACGGCAAAGGTCTCTTAGAATTGTGGTTTTGCCGTAGCCCGGAGGTGATGCTATAAGGCAGCTGTGCACATAGTCGCCTATGCAAATTTCCTTGTATATATCTCCGGCACATCCTATAATCTCTTTGGATACCCTGAAACACAACGAGCATATGTCTCTTACAGAGTGCACCTTGCCGTCCGTGAGAACGGCACTGCCGCAAATTCCGACTCTGTGGCCGCCTTTTATGGTTACAAAGCCTTGCCTTAAGCTTTCTGCAATACTGTAAAGGCTTCCGCCCGACATAGCATTTAAGCTGTGAGAAAACACCATTTTGGATGCCACAAGCTTTTGCCCATATGAATCTGTAAGTGCAAAGGTTTTAGAAGGTGTAGTGATATATATAGGTTTACCTAATGTCATCCTTATCTCCGTAATATCCGAAACACAATCAAGAGCCATAATACTGCTTGCTGTTTTTCTTTCCAGATACGGCAGTATATCGGAAATGAAATCCAAAATCAACACCTCAATTAATTATATTTGTACAAGGCGGCAAATAGAACTGCTTGTCTTGACAAAAACTTAAAATTCATATAAAATTGACGATGGTGATATATAATGAAACAATTAGATTTTGCATCCATAGATGAAAAGGAAGTCCTTGCCCTTGCAAAAGGCGGAAATGCAGATGCAGTGGAATTCTTGCTGAATAAATATAAAAATTTTGTAAAAACAAAATCCCGCACATATTTCTTAATTGGTGCAGAGAACTCCGATATTGTGCAAGAGGGAATGATAGGGCTGTTTAAAGCCATAAAGGATTATAACCCCGAAGGAGGCTCATCCTTCCGCTCCTTTGCGGATATGTGCATAACAAGACAGATAATAACCGCCATCAAGACTGCCACAAGGCTCAAGCACCTGCCGCTCAATTCATATGTATCGCTTAACAACAGCTTTGACGACGAGAGCGAGGCTGCATTTGTAGAGTCCATACTAAAGTCGCAGCACCCCGACCCCGAGGAAATAATGATAAACAAGGAAAGACTTCGTATAATTGAAAAGCAGCTTAAAAACTGTCTTAGTAAGTACGAAACCGAGGTGCTCAAAAGATATATCCTTGGAAAGAGCTATGTAGAGATTGCAGGCGACCTTAGAAAAACAGAAAAATCAATAGACAACGCTCTGCAAAGGATAAAAAAGAAGCTGGAAAACTTCTCTGCAAGCCAAAAAGAAGCATATTAATGTGAAAGAATACTGACCAAAAACCTTTTGTTTTTGGTCTTTTTGTTTGTTTTTTGATGCACAAAAAATAAATTGAGTTGCGAGCTTTAGGGAGATTTAAAGAGAATGAGCGAGAAAAACGGAGATTTGATTTTATAAATCAGTTTTTTGCAAAAAAGGTGTTGACATATTGTCAAAAATATATTACAATACCAAATGTTGAATAAATAAAACGGAGGTTAATCAAATGAGCACATTCATGGCTAAACCCGCTGATGTTGAAAGAAAATGGTACATTATTGATGCTGCAGGCAAGAGCCTCGGTAGAGTTGCAAGTGCTGCTGCTTCTATCTTAAGAGGTAAAATAAAGCCCACATTCACTCCTCATGTTGATTGCGGTGATTTCGTAATCATATTGAATGCTGATAAGGTTGTTTTAACAGGTAACAAGCTTGAGCAGAAATATTACAGATACCACACAGGTTATGTTGGCGGTCTTAAGGAAATCAAGTACAAGACACTTATGGCAGAAAAGCCCGAAAAGGCTGTTACACTTGCTATTAAGGGTATGCTCCCCCACAACACTGTAGGCGCTAAGGCTCTTACAAGACTTAGAGTATATGCAGGTGCAGAACACGAGCATGCAGCTCAGAATCCTGAAGTTTACACAGGAATTATTAAATAAGGAGGATACTTAAAATGGCTAATGAGTTATATGGTACAGGAAGAAGAAAAAGCTCTATTGCTAGAGTTAGAATAGCTCCCGGAACCGGAAAAATTACTATAAACGACAGAGACATAGACGATTACTTTGGTTTAGAAACACTCAAGGTTGTTGTAAGACAGCCCCTCGTAGCTACCGATACTCTCGGTAAGTTTGATGTTATTGCCAAGGTTACAGGCGGTGGCTTCACAGGTCAGGCTGGTGCTATAAGACACGGTCTTTCCAGAGCACTCCTTACAGTTGACGAAACTTACAGAGCTGCACTTAAGGCAGAAGGCTTCTTAACAAGAGACCCCAGAATGAAAGAAAGAAAGAAATACGGTCTCAAAGCTGCTCGTCGTGCTCCTCAGTTCTCAAAGAGATAATTATTTTATCCGTTATATCCCACAACGAAAGTTGTGGGATTTTTTTATCCGAAAGAAAAATATGCAACAAAAACTGCCCCGTCCCATTTTTGTTCACTTCTTGTTCGTTCCTTTATTACTATTGCACTTTTTTTATGTTTGTGATAGAATAAATTTAAAGTTAAGTTTAATATAAGAGAGGGTCAAAAAATGAGTAATCTCAAAGGAAAAAAGCTTTTGGTTTTGGGTGGTACAAATGCAACTAAAGAGGTTGTAAACAACGCAAGAGAAATGGGCATATATACTATTGTTACAGATGACCAGCCCGACGGTGTGTCTAAAAGACTTGCCGATGAAACTGCTATGGTAAGCACAACCGATATGGAAGGTCTTGCAAAGCTTATGGAAGAAAAACAGGTTGATGGTGTGTTTTGCGGACCAAGTGAGTTTAACATAGGCAACCTTATTAAACTGTGTGAAAAAACAGGATACCCATGCTATACCGATATGAAAACATGGCAACTTTGTGCCATTAAAGATGAATTTAAGAAAAACTGCAGAAAATATGGAGTGGATTGCACCCCCGAATATGAGATTACCGAAGATACGACCGACGAAGAACTTGAAAAAATCGACTACCCCATCATATTAAAGCCGGTCGACGGTTCGAGCTCTGCAGGTATTTCTGTTTGCACCAAAGCTTGCCAGGTTCGTTCAGCTTACAAAAAGGCTATGGACGCTTCAAACTGCAAAAGGATTATTGCCGAAAAATATATTGATAACGGCGGAGAACTTTTTAATGTGAGATACCTTTTGAAAAATGGTGAAGCCTATCCCTACTTTTTAACAGATACATATATCGCCGACCCAATCAACAAAAAAAGTCTAATAAGTGCATTTTCGCTGGCACTTTCAAAGCGTGTGGATTATTATATGAAAAATATGGACAAAAATGTCCGTGAAATGCTAAAAGGTATGGGGCTTAAAAATGGAACAGCATTTTTCCAGGCACTCCCATGCGACGGAAAAATTTACTTCCACGAAATGGGATTTCGCTTAAGCGGAAGTCTTATGTTCAGGCGCACAGTTCCTCTTGTGGGAGTCAATGATGTAAAAATGATGATTAAGTTTGCTTTGGGCGAAGAAATGTTTGACGAAGAAGAAATAAAAAATATTGATTTTAATCGTGTAGACAAGATTGCATCTCAGCTAAGCATACCTCTTAATGCAGGCAAAATTACCAAAGTTGCAGGATTTGAAGAGGTTAAAGCAATTCCTGAAATTGTAGATGCTTTCCAGTATTACAAAGAGGGCGATGTCATTGAGAGTCGTGTTATCGGCACATTAGGTCAGCATTTTGCGAGATTTACAATAGTTGCAGATAGCAGAGAGAGAATTTTCGAAATAGTTGAAGAAATCCATAAAACCCTTCTGATTCTTGATGAAAATGGAAATGATATGCATCAGCTTAAGTTTGATTTAAACAGAGTAAAATAAATTGTTTTTCAAGGCTTCTCCTCAAGGAGAAGCCTTGGTTATTACACAAAAAGCGTAGCAGAAAAATCTGCTACGCTATTTTTACGCTTCTTCGGGCGGTATAGTATACGCCAGAGCATGATTGGTATACTTTTTGTCGTTTGTTACATCTCTTATTATGTCTATACAAGGCAAAACATCAAAAAGCTCATCTTCACTGGAGAGTTCAACTTCCAGAAAAGCCTGTTTTTTCCAGAAGTCAAATACATCTATCTCCATAGTGTGACCCTTGTAATCTACGCAATACCTTGTTTTGTATATGATGTTGCACTTATGGTCGGCTCTGTCTTGAAGGGAAAGATATTCCTCCGCAGTTATAAGCTTTTCCTCTTCAATCCTTGTCATATCGGTAAGCGGAATCTTTAGTGTGTAGTAGTACAAATACTCACCGTTTCTTCCTCTTTTTCGTATACGCTCGGATTTACCGCCATCGCTTTTTAAGTATATCTGTTCTATTTCGGTATAATCACAAATTGTCTTTAGATACTCTATGTCAGGATATCTTATTAAAAACTTTTTTTCTATTTCCAGATTGTCACTCATTTTAATCCCAAATTCTCCAAAAGCATTGTTACGCTTTGTCTCTTATCATCGTCCATTTTAGCATTATATTTCATAATTTCTATTTGATGACTTGCTTTATCCCTGAAGATAATCCTTTTCCATCTTTTCACTTCATACAAAGGGGTAAGAGAAGGACGCTCCATCAAAACAGGATATATTACCTTAAGCTTATCATACGGAAGAAATATTTTTTGCATAAGGTTTTTAAATTTGCTTCCGCTTCTTGCAAGAGATGTTGCCGTCTGGTTTTCCAGATTTCCGTATATACCGGCACTAAAAATATAATCCTCTAAAAGTGCTGTGGTTTGGTCGCCATCTGCGTCTTCAAACCACGCATGTGCCGTTTTGTAGGCAGTATCAGCAAGGCTATCAAGACCTGCCTTTGAAAGCATCTTATAGAGTTCATTTTTATCGTACTGCCAGTTTTTATCAAGCACATACAAATCCATAAACGGTCTTACTCCGCAACCGCCGTTTATGATGTGCTTTGACATATGAACAAAATGATAGAAAAGAAAAAATTCCTTTGTCAGTTCGCACCTGAACTTAAAAGCGGGGCATACGCTAGCGTAATCCCATACTTTGTCCACAATCTCTTTTATGTCATCTTCCGCTGTATAGAGGCTGAAATGAAGCTCCAGCTCCAAGCCTGACGGTGCAAACATACCGACATCGTGCGGACTAGACACACGCCTTTCGTAGCCTAACTGCTCACTTAAAGCAAGGCAGGCTCTATCCAAATCTTCCTTGTGAATCAGTATATCAATATCACAGCTCTCTCTCATTTCAGGCTTTGGATAATACTGTCTTATTACAGAACCCTTAAGAGGTATAAACTTGATTTCCAAATTTTCAAAAAGCTCTGATATTTTTTGTAATTCATATTCTGTTCTTTCAAGATTATAGATGCTTGCAAGCTGAAACCCAAAAAAAGCCTGTTTTATTTCTTCATTTGCCAAGCCAAGCTCTGTTAAAGCACTACCTACAATAGACGAAACGCCCTGCTCTGCGGAAATTTCGTACACGCTCTCAAGGACAGCGTCATCTACGGATTTTTCAGTCTCCTTAGATAGCGGTGCCCCTGTTATGGCATAACGCAATAATTCTATTGTAAGAGTTTGTGCCTCGTCCATAACGTCTCCTTACGAAACTTAGTTTACACAATCTTAGCATCCCAGACGTCTATGTCGCTGTCTGCAAAAACCTCTTTAAGTCTTGCTCGTACTTCAGTTTTGGAGATGCCTTTTTTGAGGATTACCTGAATAAAGCCTCCGCCACCTGCACCGCAGATGAGTCTGCCCTCTGTTAAATCCTCTATGGATGCAAATATCTGGTCTATTACTGTATTGGTACTGCCGGCATCTATCATTTTCGAAAGTCCCCAATGGTAATCCAAAAGTTTTGCAAACTCGTCTATGTTTCCTCTTTCGAGTTCAAAACGCATAAGTGCAGTAACTTTTTGTATTTCGTTTAATGCATAGACGGAATCGGGATTATTGCCCACATATCTTCCCACTACATCTCTTAAGAGATTTCGCGCAAGTCTTCTCTGTCCTGTGTATATGAGGACAAATCTTTCGTTTAGCTCTGTCATAGTAGCATCGGAAAGAGAAAGGCTTGTAACCTTTATCTTCTGGTTTATTCCGGGATCGCTTGTCATATATTTTATGCCGTCTGTAATTCCGCCAACCTGGTCCTGCCAACCTCCGCCTGTAGACATAATCTGCTCCATACAGAGCACATGGCTGTACAAATCGTCTATGGTATAATCTATACCCATAAACTCAAATACCGCCTTAACACAGCAAGCAGAAAGTATTGAGCTTGTGCCAAGACCGCTTCCCTTGGGAACATTGGTAACCTCGCTGTGCATCTCAAATCCGCCGCCAAGACGCTTTAAAATATTACCTAAGTTTCCGCCCTGTCTTGGTATAATACCGCAGGCAAGAAGACACGCCTTTTGAAGTGCAAACGGGTCATAGGGGTCTCCTGTACGCTGAAGAGGCTCTATGGTATCAAACTCGCCGTGGACATCCATATCTCTACTGTCAAAGATTATAACCGGTTTGTCTATCTTCTTTAGAGTTACACAAACGGGTCTTTCGCCGTTTAAGAGGATGGATGCATTTATTACAGTTCCACCATTCTCTATGCAATATGGAGGAGTATCACTCCAGCCACCGCCCCAGTTTACACGAAGGGGCAAAGATACAGCGTGCTCGTCCATAGCTATGGAGCAGGTTGTATTTTCCTTAAGATTACTTAATGTGTTTTGGAGAATGCTGGACTGTATAGAACTGAAGCACTGACTTATGTATCGCTCACCTTCGCTGCCGCCAAGAGCTGTTCCTATGTAATACTGAATACGCATTCTGGTGCTGAAATCTGCTTTTTTAAGCTTGTTTTCAAGCCACTCTACCTGTATGGGTGTAAGGGTGCCTAAAGACAGCATACCGTAAACCTCTGACGCACTTGTGTTTGTAAGTATGCACTTGTATATTTCTTCCATACGGACAAGCTCTTCCATACGCTTGTTCCAGAGAATTATTGCCTCGGGGTCCGCATCGTTGAAGCCTGAACAGAGACTCTTTCTGGAAAGTGCAATATATTCCTTGGCATCTCCCTTACCCTGCACAAGTTCATAGAGTTTGAGTGCACAGGCAAGTGCCTCTTTTATCGTATCACATTCGGGATAAAGATTTGCAGTCCAAAGACTATGGTCATCACCATCCCAAAGTTGTGAAACATTTATACCGCTGTTTTGAATAAACCCGGAGAGTGTTTTTCCAAGGAAGGTACATCCATCTTCAAGCTTGCCTTTCGGATTGTCTGCCACGCCGTATATTCTTGCAACGAACTTTCCGTTTCTTTGCTTAAGACCGTGGATAACAACATCCGAGGGTATTACTTCATCGTGAACATCTATGTAGGACAAAAGAACATTGTCCCCTACTATTGCATCTTGATGCACATAGCTGACTTCAAGATAGCATCCTCTTCCTATCTGCGCTTTTTCGGACAGAACACTGTTGCAACCTGCAACAGAACTATCAAAAATACTGCTATTTACCTTGCTTGTCCATTCCAGTTCTTTATACGACTCTATTTCGCTTGTCATAAGCTTTAAAATCTCTCGTGTTGTACCAAAGTGAATAAACTTTGCCGGAGCAAGACGAAGAAGCTTCATCTTGTAGCCGTTTAATACATTCCAAACATCTTTTCTTGCCTTAAGAAGCTCATCGCACATAGTACCCTCGGGAGCCTGGGTATAGAAATCCTCAAGAGTTGACTCGGTGGCAAGCGGATAAAGAAAATCGCCATAAAGCGAAAGGCGTACCTTTTCGTTTACATATTTATCATATAGTTCCCCACTAAGCTTTCCGTCCTTACAAACAAGCGAGTAAAGAGATTTTAGCATATCGGCAGAAAAAATTACCGCACCGGTATCTATATCTACACAGCCATTTTCGTTTACTGCACCCTGCTCTTTAAGGCTTTCCACAGTTTGCTTGTGCAGGAATTTACACACATTTCCATCTTCACCGCGTAAGAATACGCCGTGATTTTTGCCTGTTTCTACATCTTCTTTAAAGGATATTGCGGCAGCGCCTGTGCCGGAATAATCTATCTGCAAGGGGTTAAAGAGCAAAAGAACATCGCCCGAAAGGAGCAGCATACCCGACCTTATTCTCGAGGGTACCGAGGACATAGCTATCATAAACTCATCAAAGAGGCTTGAGCTTCTTCCATCGGGCAGTCTTCTTGGAACAGGCGAAAAGAGTTTTCCGAGTGCTGAATACTGCGGAACGCGCTTGCTGTCTCCGCCCGAATGTATTACGAGAATACGAAGATTATCAAAATCAGTTGTACCACTATGGTCGGCTATGTAGCGGATAACGCCAAGAGTGGCACCGCCACTTCCTACACGCTTACCTTCGGGATCGGGAATCACGGCAAAATGAGTTCTGGACGGGAGAAGTCCCCTATCCTGCCTTGCCTTTATTTGCGCACTAAATCCCTCCGCCTGAAAGTCGTTGGAGGCTGTGATTATTACATAATCCCAAAGTGCAAAATTCTCGCGGGTGAGAGAACGCTTGTAGTCATCCCACGCGTCTTTATATGATTGTGATAAAAATAGTGATGTTTGGTTTTTCATTTTATACACCAGCCTAAAATATATTCTTAAAGATGTTTTTTAACCTTATTAGTAACTTTATAGATTATTTCTCTAAACATTTCGGGCATATAATCGGGTCTGAATATCCACAGAACGAGACACAGAATCAAATATATTGCCCCTCCGACAATGCTTTTTGTTATTAATTTGAAGAACAAAGGCATTGAAACAAAGCTGAACACTACTTCTACAATTACAAGCATAACAAGTCCAATACCCAAATAAACAGTGCCTTTTAAAATTCCAACTATACACCTTTTGCGTGATTCTGAATTGTTCATGAAGACAATCTGAAGTATAGCAACTATAATTTCGGAAATAAGAGTTGCCAGCGTTGCACCCAAGGCACCCAGTGAGAGCATTGCAATTAAAACATAGTTTACCACAAAATTTATAGCTCCGCCGGATGTTATAGCCTTTGCATATGATTTGTCGCTACCCTCGGGTATGAGAAACGCTGAGCGGGTATGCATGGCAATTGTTTTTATAACAACTATTAAAGAAAAATATTTGATAAGTGAAATACAGGGTTCATACCCTGCACCGAAAAACCACGGCACAAATTCCCTGGAAACAGCAAAAACGCCAAAAGCTATGGCAGATACAACACACATTCCAAAATATATAGAATCATTTCGGGTTTTTTGTAGTTCTACATCATTCTTTTGATGTACCAAAGAGGATATTCTCGACATAAAAACATTACTGCAGCCTACTATCACAGTAAGCGGTATATTAAGAAGCTTATCTGCATTGTAATAGTAACCACTCTGGGCATTGGTGCTGAACATTCCAAGCATTGTTTTGTCCATAACATGGTATATGCTCGCAGCCAGCACAGGCACAAACAACAGTAAGTTGGGTTTGATGTGCTTTTTTATATCTTTTAAGGAAACCTTAACAAAGGTTACACATTCCTTTACCTTGAACAATATGATAATATTACTTAGCACATTACAAATTGCAAGAATAGATATATAATTAATAACATCGCTTTTCTTGCGAACAAAAACAAAAATGGATATAACGGTAAGAACCTTTATTATAACATTTCTGATTACCGTTGTTTTGTATTTTTCCAAGCCGAAAAATAGCCAGTTGATGTTGATACATTCTCCTATTAAATAGAGAATATGAATGTATGAAACGGTTAACGAAATTTTATCCTTTACAAAAATACTTATAAAAACTATGTAAGCTATAAGCGAAACTGCAGAAGATATAAGCTGAAAATAATATATTGAAAAAAACCTCTTGCTTATTTCTTCCTTGCCGGTGCTTTGAGCAACTGACCTCATACCATATGAGTTAACACCAAGAAGAGCAAAAAGCATAAAATAGCTTACTATAGAGTAGTTGTAAGAATATATACCTAGACCCTCTGCTCCAAGAACCCTTGACAGGTAAGGAGAAGTTACAAGCGGTATGCAAACTGACAAAAACTGATATATCGACTGATATGTCAGATTACTCTTTAAACTAGACATTCTTCGCCCTCCACTTTTCGTACTGTACACAATAATCATTAACACCAAGGAAGTAGAAAAACAGGCAGAACAGAATTGTGGAACCGTCCATCATGGGTTCTACAAACATATCCAGCAAAAGTGCACCCATCATTCCTACCAAAGCTATTCTATTTACCATATCAATTCTTTTGTTTTTATACAAAAGGCGAATGTTTTTTACACAACCCACAGTAACCATACAAAAGCAGAAGAATGTTATCCATCCACTTTCTCGCAAGAAATCCAGCCATGTATTATGCGAGTAAAAGTACGGCATATTTCCAAATGGATAAGCCCAACAATTAACAATAATGTTTCTGAAAAGTCTGATTCTTGGTTCTTCACTCATATCGCTCCCTGTCATTCTTGAAAAGAAGAATGTAGAAGAAAGCTTATCCAGATTACTGATAATCAAAACTGCAGCAATAGCTACAATCACAAAAAAACCGATTAAAATCTTTAATCTGGTTTTTGAAGATTTTGTCTCCGAAATATAAAGCATTAATTCCAGCATTATAATAATGATACCTATATATACAACTGTTCTGGAAGCTGTAATAATAGTAGCATATATAGGAAAAGCTGTAAGTACGATATAAAATATTTTTTTGTAAATTCCTTTTGTGATAAAAACAAAAAAGCACATAGGAACAGTCATAGCAAAATATGTACAAGCCAGAGTCGCCTTCCACATCTGCCCAGTCCAGAAGTCGGGAACATCTCGTTCAAAACCGGAAACCCCTTCATAACCAATAAGATTAAGAACGCCGTGAATGAAATATGGAATAACCGCAAACATATAAAGTTGTATTATTACATCTTTGTCTTTTTGGGTTCCTCTTTTCTTAAACTTATATTGAGAAAAGATTATACCCATTATATATCCGCCTATGGGTGAAATCAAATATTTAAGAACTACTGTTACTATGTCTCTCGAAGAGTGATAGAACATTATGAGAAAATTACTTGCCGCCAGAAGTGTTATCCATACTAATTGCGAGGAGCACACTATTCTTTTTTGTGTAATAATAAGATACAATGCCGCAACGGCAAAGGAAAGGCCAAAAATGTACCAGCCCATACCCAAAAAATCAACGGAAAAGAGCATAAAAAGCAAAAGTGTTATTTTAATTAAGAAATTACTGCTACTAATCTTTGTCTGCATTTCAAATTCTCCAAAACCTCAAAACAAATATCATCATAAAGATGTGTTTATAAAATCGTATATCTTTTTTGCCTGAGAGAACTTATTTTTATTCTCCAATACGAACTCTCTGGCACTGTTTCCAAATTCAGTCTGTTCTTCTGCGGTCATACAAGAAACTTTTCTTATCGTATGTGCAATCTCTTCTTTGGTTACGGTTTTAAGCTCAATTAAGTGCTTATGGTACTCATCGGGTATACCAGCAAGAAAGCACGAAATAACTGGATTGCCCGAAACCATATATTCAAAAATCTTGGATGGGAAGCAGTATTTAGAGCCTTCCTCAGTGTCTCGTCTGGGACTTATGAGCATAGTTGCAGATGCCTGCTTGTCTAATAAATCCTGTCTTGACGGCAGGTAACCGTAGAACTTGATTCTTTTGTCTTTTTGGGCTTTCTCTTTAATAAGCTCAACCGCATTACCATTTCCGGTTAGCCACAGTTCATAATTATCGCCCAGCAAATCAAAAGCATCCAAAAGCTCGGGTATTCCGTATCGCATATCTAGTATGCCCGAATACATAACAGAAGTTTTTTCACTTCTTTTAATAGCCTCCTCTTTTGCAACTTCCTCTGTATTGTATGAACCCTCCATAACAATCCAACTATGTTTTTTGAGCTTCAAAAAGTCTGCCATAGGCTTTGCGTAAAGTACAAATTTGTCTATCCTCAAAAGCATTTTCTTTATGTCAAGCCAATCCAGCTTTTTTAACACTTTCTTTATTGGGTTCATAGCCATATCCATATACTGAGGAAGGTCAGGAACTATAAGGCAAACTTTAGCATTGGGTATTATCTTTTTAACCTCAAGAGCCGCTGCCATAAACGGAGAATGCATTTCGTATATAATAACGCGTACATCTTCGTTCTTATGGAGTTTTGCCCACTTTCTCGCTTCTTTGCATAATTCTTTGCGATACAGCATACGATTTATGTACTTTATGTTTTTAAAGCCTACGCTGATATCAAAAGATTTTCCGTTTCTTGACCAAACTTCCGCATCAACCCTCTTTAATTTTGCGGGACTTACGTGATATGAATTTATTGAGTCCATATCCACATTCAATGCATCAAGACCGTCCATGATATTATTATGTGAAACATAGGCAGACAAAAGCTTAACCTTCTTTTCTTTCATCACTTCAAGCATTTCGGGACCCATGTTAATTCCTATCCACAATATCTTCACAATTAAATCTCCTTATTACAAACTCCCTTAATAACACCTATTACTTTGGAAGTTCCAATCTCCGCAGTGAGATTTTTTAATATAAATTCTCTGCCCGATGCACCCATTTTCTTTATTTCTTCTCTGTTTGAGTACATATCAAGCACAGCTTTTTTAAGTGCATCGGCATCATCTGCTTCCACGCAGATACCAAGCTTATTTTCTGTAACTATTTTATCGAGTTCACTGCCCTTGTCAAAAGACGCGAGAACAGGCCGTGATGCCGACATTATGCTCCAGGTTTTGCTGGGAACCGAGTTTGTGCCTACTCCCTTTTTGGAAATAATAAGTCCTGCATCGCCAAGACTGAATACATGGGATATATCGGAATAATCCTGAAAGGGTATGAGAGTAATGTTTGTAAGACCATTTTCTTTAACAAGCTCTTCAAGCTTTGACTTGTATGCACCCTCGCCAACTATAACAAAGCCTATATCCTTGTTATCTTCAAGAGATTTTGCCACATTCACAAGCATATCCATATTCTGTGTGTAGCCAACATTTCCGCTGTAGCACACATAGAACTTGTCTCTATCGAGACCATATTTATCAAAAAGGATGTTATCCTTCCTGTCTACATTTACAACCTGGTTTTCATTAACCCAATTGTAGACAACCTCTATCTTATCTTCAGGAACACCTTTTTCCATAATATTCTTCTTAAAGTCCTCGGATATTACAATAATTTTATCCGCTGCCCTGTATGTAATATTCTCTACTACTCTTCCTATTTTCCAGATAAGAGAGCCTTTTTTTGTCATACCTGTATGAACCAGAGAATCGGGGAATATATCCTGAAGATTGTACACAATCTTAAATTTTCTGAACTTCTTAAGAAGAGACATAACAAGTCCGTTTATAGGCGGTGTACTGGATGCAAAATACACATCTATATCCTTTGCACCAAGTGCACAGAAAAATTGACGAATTATACAAAGGGTGTATCTGAATGCTCGAAGCAAACTGTTCTTTGGCTCTTTGAACATACTAAATCTATGAATCTGCACATTACCATCGTATATTTCTTCGTATTTTATCTTCTTATACTTTTTTCTTGTCTCTTTGTCTATACCACGGCAAGGTGTGGGAGTATAGACAACACTTACTATACCCTCTTTGCGATATGCCTCGTTTAAATCGCGGCTTAAATGCGACGAAGCAACCTGCTCGGGATAGCAATATGAAGAAAGTTTTAACATTCGCATAACAAATCTCCTTAAGCAGATGCGTTAGTATCCGAATTCGCCAAAATCAAGTAAAATAGTAGTTTTTCTTCGTTGTGGTCTCGAAATACGAAAGTATTCCTTCGACCTTTCGCCTTGAAAAACAAACAATTTTATCTTAATTTTGGTTGTAACAATTTTTGGCGCTGCGCTTCTGCTCTAATGAGAGGCAAAAACGGAGCGAATGCTGACGCATTTGCGAGTATTTTAACGATGCAGTAGCGTAAAATCGCGTGCCCAAAACGGGTTCGGATACTAACGCATCTGCTTAAGCACACGAGAGTTGAACCCCGTATGCCTTAAGTTTTTAAATTTTGCACACTTTTTATTTGTCGTCCTAGCAAGGCGTCAGCCTACCTTCATCCTCCGCATAAAAATTGCACTAAATCTTATGCATTTAAGGTCGAAGAGTTTTAAAACAACCTATTTTGGATAAAACAAGTAAAAGTTCGAAGGGAATACTTGACCATATTTTCAAGAACTTTTACGCAGTGTTAAATCAAATTGGTATTTTAAAACCATATGGAATTCGGCTCTCGTGTGCTTAATAATAAATTACATAGAAAGTTTTTTCATTTCGGCAAAGCCTAATTTTTTAAGTATTTCATTGGTTTCTTTAAGATATCCCTTTTGTCTGGGAATCTGCCACACAAACTGACCTCTGGCATTACCTTCAATCATAACCCAACCATTCTCGGTAAGCGCCAAATCCCAACCTGTGTATCTGTTGTCCGGCAGTACTGTAGCAAGTTCTTTTGCAAGCTCCACCGCTTCGTTCCATCTTGGAATGGTAAATCCAATCATCTTGATTTTGGATTCGGGATGCTCTTCATATAGTCTTCCAAATTCATCGCCTACTGCATCTATAACACCCGTTTTAACATCTATCGTTCCGAAAAGACCGCCTGCACCAGCATTGTCAACAACGCTGCCGCCTCTGCCTGTTCTGAAAAATGCAGCTATAACCTCAGCTCCTTCATCAAACCTTACGGTTGCAACACGGATGGTATTAAGCGACGAAGGGTGAAACTGCGCAGTCTCCAAAGATTGCACAACAAGTTCTTCCACTATAAAGCCTCCCTTGCCATCCGAGCAATACTGACCAATCAGTGCGCTAATTTCATCTTCGGTCCAGTCTTTTTTCAATACCTGAATTCCCGCTCCGCGAGAACCAACAAGTGGCTTTACTATGAGTTTTTTATGTTTTTGAACAAATGATTTGAGATTTGAAATGTCCTCTGTACCTCTTACACTCAAGTAATCTCTACCATAGTAAGCGCCAAAAATCTTTGCACTTTTTCCTTTGTCATTAAATACAGCAAGGTTATCGAGTGTATTTAGAGTGTCACAAAAAACAATTCTATTTAAATCGGATATAAAGGTTTTTCTTTCTTCTTCGCTTTTATCCTCAAAGTGATAGTAAAAATACTCTTCAGCACTAAAGCGATACTTCTTTGCCATATTAACAATATCGTCAAAGAGTTTCTGTCTTTCTTCGGCGGATATATTGCCGCGATATTTTGTAATATCTTTATTTATTGCATCCTCACGCAAAATCACTCTGTTTAATCTTGCCTTGCGAAGATATATACCGAGCTTGGAACATTTAAAATTGTTATTTACCTTTGTAAAAACAGAACTCATACAAAAACCTCATTCCTATTTTTGTTGTTTGAACATTTATTCAGTCGTCCTTTTTCTGTCTTGTTTTATTCAACAATAATTTCTATAGTTTTTAAAACATTTTCGCAGATTGCTTCTGCCTCGTCCGCACTATCTGCCTGAGCTATAACAAAGCCTACTCTATCGACTGAGCTATTTATTCCCTGCACGGTGTCTCCCACATTTTTAACAAAGGTGATTTCTTTTACCCCTTGTGTTTTTTTTGCTTCTTCCACGCCTTTTACAGAAGATATAACACCTTCGCCTGTCTTAAAGTATCTTATGGCAGAGCCATTGTCGTACTTTGGAGTTACATCGGGCTTTTCTCCGCAAGCAATACGGATTGTGGCTTCTATCATATCCACTCCGGTGGACAAAGGCACAAGATGTGTGGTAATACAGTCGCCACCCATACGCGCACCGAGTTCCACCATCTTTGGACCATCTTTTGTGAGCATAATTTCCACATGGGCAGGACCATCTGTAATGCCTACTGCCTTTACAGCTCTTGTTGCCAAGTCCTTTATCTTATCAACATTTTCTTTGCCAAGTCTGCTGGGCTGTGTATGCCCCATCTCCACAAAATGCGGCGCTCCGGTAGTTATTTTGTCTGTAACCTGAAGAATATGTACTATGCCATCCGAAACAATTATCTCAACACTTACCTCGGGACCTACCATATATTCTTCTATAATTACGCTTCCGCCTCTGGAACTACCCTTTGCGTATAAATATTCGCGCTCCAGTTCGTCGATGCTGTCTACAAGCACAACACCACGGCTTCCTGCGCTGTCTGTAGGTTTCATAATGCAGGGATATGTTACTTTTGATTTAACTGTTTGGAACTCTTCCTCATCCTGAGCTATAAAATACCACGGATGCTCCACACCGTTTTCTGCAAAAGCCTTTATCATTTCGCCTTTGTCGGTGGCCTTTATTGCTGTATCCATAGTTATACCACAAAGGGCACACGTCTTTGCCGCTGCAGATACCGAGCGCATCGGCATATCTGTTGCAAGAGTCATTATACCGTCGGGTTTAAATTTTTCGGCAACATTTGTAATTGCATCTATATCTATTGTACTTGCATTAAAGTATTCATCTGCATAGCTTATTCCAACTGCCTTTGGGTCATAGTCCGCAACACCAACATAAAACCCAAGCTCCTTTGCTTTTATGATAGCAGGAAGCTGCAGAACTGATGCACCGATTATAAGTAATTTTCTCATTTATTCGCCTCTGCCTTTTCTTTTTCTTGTGCTGCAGGCTGTTCTACAAAGATATTTTCGCTCTTTACAACAGACTTAATAGTCTGAATGATTATTTTTACATCCATCATAAAAGAGAGGTTTTCCACATAGTAGCAATCGTGCATAAACTTCTCCTGCTGAGTTATGGAGTTTCTGAAATATGCCTGACTGTATCCTGTAATACCGGGGCGTACTGAATATCTCTTTATTGTTGCAGGATCACACTCGCTTAATGGTTTTTTGCCAATTGTTGGTCTCGGACCAATCATACTCATATCGCCCTTTAACACATTTATAAACTGCGGAAGTTCATCCACACTGGTCTTACGCATTATTCTGCCTATTTTTGTAAGTCTGGGATCATTATCGCTGTTATATGTAGAACCATCGGCATTTTTTATGTCCGGAGCATTGACTATCATTGAACGGAATTTGTACATCTTGAATGACTTGCCGTCTTTGCCTCTTCGTACAGCATTATAGAACACTGGACCTCCATCAGTGAAATGTATTATAGGTGCCACAAAAACAAATGCAACCGCAAAACCAACACAGCCTATAAGTCCGCATAATATGTCTAGAAATCTTTTAAAAAACAGCTTATACATACTTTAGCCCTCCATAACTTTTTTAGCCATCTCTGCCACATAGTGAGCATCTTCCAAGCCCATTTTAGTATTAAGCGGAAGAGATACCTCATTTGCAAACTGCGCATACGCATTGGGATAATCTGAGATGTCAAAGCCCAGGTTTTTGTACGCTGTAAGGAGAGGGAGCGGTTTGTAGTGAACATTACATGCCACTCCGCGCTCTGCCATTTTTATTATAAATTCGTTTCTGTATGTACTATCTTTGCCAATAAGACGCGAGAGGTAAAGATGTCCGCTCGACTGTGAATTTTCTGTATAATGATTAAGGTGTTCTATTCCAAGCTTGTCTGCCATTTCATCGTAGATACCTATAATTTCTTTCCTCTTAGAAATCATATCAGGATATCTCTCTAACTGAACAAGACCTATTGCCGCCATAATGTCTGTCATATTGCATTTGTATGCAGGAGAAACAATATCGTATTCCCACGCTCCGAGCTGTGTTTTGGCAAGAGCATCCTTGGACTGACCGTGGAGAGACAGGAGCATAAACTGCTTGTATATTTCGTTATCATCAATGCCGTCTATAGTGCGCCATGTAAGAGCACCGCCCTCTGCGGTGGTGAGGTTCTTTACCGCATGAAAAGAGAAGCTTGTAAAGTCGGCAACAGAGCCTGCCATCTTACCGTCTCTCACAGCGCCAAAGCCGTGAGCACAGTCAGCGAGAACAAGA
>JAZNFW010000084.1:0-12107 GCA_045576175.1 Clostridia bacterium
TGATAATATATTAGGGTATACGGGCGGTCCTCTGTAAATGGCTCACACGGATTGAGCCAATGTGCTTTGCAAGAACGCCTACGGAGAGAGGAGGATATAATAATGGATATTATTGAAAGCTTAACAAGCGCACAGTTAAGAACAGACCTTCCCGAGCTTTGCATTGGTGATACTGTTAAGGTTCACGTGCTTATCAAAGAAGGTACAAGAGAAAGAATCCAGGTGTTTGAAGGAACTATTATTTCCAAGAAACACGGCGGTATTACAGAAACCTTCACTGTAAGAAGAATTTCTTACGGCGTAGGCGTGGAAAGAACTTTCCCTGTAAATTCTCCTAAGCTTGCTAAAATCGAAGTTGTCAGAAAAGGTAAAGTTAGAAGAGCTAAGCTCTACTACTTGCGTGACAGAGTCGGTAAGGCAACAAGAGTTAAAGAGAAAATATAACAATTCACTTGCAGAGAGGAACTATGTTTTCCTCTCTGCAGGAACTTGCGCTGCATTTGCTATGGTCAATTATTGTCCATAGCTTTGTTTATATTTTGGAGGTGCCTTTTTTATGGAAAATAACGAAAATATTATAGAGGTTACCGAGCAGGCAGAGGAGCCTACCGGCAAGAATTGGAAGAAGGAAGTGCTCGACTGGATTGTTTCCATAGCGCTTGCAGTTGTTATAGCTCTGGTCATCCGTAATTTTGTCTTTACCTTGGTTGAGGTAGAGGGCGAGAGTATGTATCCCACTTTGGAGGACGGAGACAGACTCTTTACAAGAATTGTAGCATACACTGCTCCCAAACAGGGAGATATTATAATTTTCAATCCCTCAATAAGCGAACAGGACCGTAGTCCCAACAAGGATTTGGCATATGTTAAAAGAGTTATAGCGGTTGAGGGGCAGACAGTCGATATCAATGCAGACGGAAGTGTCAGCGTAGATGGTGTTACTCTGGAGGAAGAATACATTTCCGAACAGATACGAGGAATCGGACTCAATGCAACAGTATTTCCGTTTACTGTGCCCGAGGACACAGTATTTGTTCTTGGTGACAACCGCAACAAAAGCCACGACAGCCGCAGTAAAGATGTAGGTGCAGTTCCTGTGGAAAATATCATAGGCAAAGCACAGATAAGACTTTTGCCATTAGATAGCTTTGGAACATTATATAAGTAATACAGAGGGATGTAAAAATAGTGATTTTGTTATTTTTACATCCTTGTTTGTTTGGATGGTGATTATATGGATATACAGTGGTATCCGGGTCATATGACCAAAACTAGAAGAATGATGGAAGAAAATCAAAAGCTAATCGACATAGTAGTTGAGCTTTTGGATGCCAGAATTCCTTTAAGCAGCAGAAATCCCGCAATAGATGAAATATTTCCCAGTAAGCCAAGACTTGTTGTATTAAACAAATCTGATATTTCAGACCCCAAAATCACAGCACAATGGGAAAAATACTTTGTATCAAAGGGTCTTAGTGTAAAGAGTATTTCCTCGGTGTCAGGAAAGTCGCTAAGCGATATTTTTGAGTCCTGCAGATATATACTCAAAGATAAAATTGCCCACGACAAAGAGCGTGGCCTTGTAAACCGCCCCATCAAGATGATGGTTGTGGGTATACCAAATGTGGGCAAATCTTCGTTTATAAACAAGCTCTCGGGCAAAAAAAGTGCCATAACAGGAGACCGCCCGGGTGTAACAAGAGGAAAACAGTGGATAAGACTTTCCAATTCATTTGAACTTCTGGACACTCCCGGAATTTTGTGGCCCAAGTTTGAGGATGTGTCTGTTGGTGAAAAGTTGGCATTTACCGGAGCTATAAAAGATGAGATTATGGATCTTGAGGAAATAGCCTGCAGACTTCTGGTACTTTTGAAAAATGAATATCCCGATAGACTTACCCAAAGATATAAGATGACAGATTTTGATAATCTCGACGGCTACGAACTTTTGCAGCTTCTCGGAAGAAAGCGTGGCTTTGTGGTGTCGGGCGGCGAGATAGATACCGAAAGGGCAGCAAAGATACTTTTAGATGAATTCCGCGGAGCCAAGCTTGGAAACATATCACTGGAAAAGCCCGAGGATTTTGCGGAGGTGTAATTATGCTTGAATACGAAAATAAGTATTATGAAAAAGGCTGCAAGTTTATAGCCGGTGTAGATGAAGCCGGCAGAGGACCTCTTGCAGGCCCTGTTTTTGCTGCCGCTGTAATATTTGAAAAGGATGTATATATCCCCGAAATAAACGATTCCAAAAAGCTTTCGGAAAAGAAGAGGGAAGAGCTTTTTGATGTGATAAAAGAAAAAGCTCTTGCGTATTCCATTGTATCCGTAAGCGAAAAGGAAATAGACGAAATAAATATTTTAAATGCCACTTTAAAGTGTTTTAATCTTGCAGTGTCGTCGCTTAACATAAAGCCCGATGTAGCACTTATAGACGGAAACAGATGCGGAGAAATGAGCGTACCATACGAAACCATAGTAAAAGGGGACAGCAAGAGTATGTCTGTGGCAGCCGCATCAATTCTCGCCAAGGTTGCAAGGGACAGATACATAGTGGAGCTCGACAGTGTGTATCCGCAGTACAATTTTAAAAAACACAAGGGCTATGGCACAAAGGAGCATCTTGAGGCAATTCAAAAATACGGTCCTTGTCCTATACACAGGATGTCCTTTAAGGGTGTAAAATGATGAACACGAAGAAAATAGGAAGTAATGGCGAAGACAAAGCGTGTAGCCATCTTGCAGAAAATGGATATACTATATTAAGGAGAAACTATAGAGCTTCCCGCGGCGAAATAGATATAATTGCCAAAAAAGAGACTCTACTTGCCTTTATAGAGGTCAAGACAAGACGCAATACACAGTTTGGCTTGGCATCCGATGCGGTGAATTTTAAAAAACAACAGAGAATAAAAAGTGCCGCAAAGGTTTTTATTATGAGCTACAATGATTACGACAGGATTAGCTTTGATGTGTGCGAGGTTTACACCGAGGAAAAAAGAATTAATTATATTGAAAATGCATTTTAGTTAAGATTGGTGAAAAAGCATAACAACTTCCTTGAATAATGCATTTTTTAGAGCAAAAAGGACAAAAAATACTCAAAAATGAATTTTTTCGCCAAAGAACTTGCAATAAAAGGCGTTTTGTGATAGAATTATTGCATTGTATATTTATGTAGAATTGGAGGACATAAAATGGAATTATCAAAGAAATTTATGGATATTTCACCTTCGCCCACACTTGCAATCGATTCAAAATTCAAGCAGATGAAGGCAGATGGAATGAATGTTGTAGGCTTTGGTGCCGGCGAACCGGATTTTGATACACCCCGTCATATAAAGGATGCGGCTATAGAGGCTATAAATGCAGGCTTTACCAAGTACACACCTGCATCCGGTACTCTTGAGCTTAAGAAGGCAATTGCCGAAAAGTTTAAAAGAGATAACGGACTTATATATGATCCCTCACAGATTGTTGTAAGCAACGGTGCAAAGCACTCTCTTGTAAACACCTTCGGTGCAATATTAAATCCCGGAGACGAGGTTATAATTCCTGCTCCTTACTGGGTAAGCTATCCCGAAATGGTTAAGTATGCCGACGGTGTTCCCGTAACACTTTTCACTACCGAAGAGTCGGGCTTTAAATTTACTGCAGAACAGTTCGAAAAAGCAATTACACCCAAGACAAAGGCAATTGTTTTAAACAGCCCCTCCAACCCCACAGGTATGGTTTACACCGAGGAGGAGTTAAGGGCCATAGCAGATGTTGCAGTTAAAAATAATATATATGTTGTTTCGGACGAAATCTATGAGCACCTTATATATGACGGTGCAAAGCATGTGAGCATAGCTTCGTTTGGAGAGGATATTAAGGAGCTTACTATCATTGTAAACGGTGTCTCCAAGACATATTCTATGACCGGCTGGAGAATAGGCTTTACTGCTTCCAGTGCCAAGATAGCCAAGGCTATGGGAAATGTACAGAGCCATACTACCTCCAACCCCAACTCCATAGCACAGGTTGCTACCGTTGCAGCTCTTAGTGGTCCTAAGGATGAACTCGATGTAATGCTTAGGGCTTTTGACGAGAGAAGAAAATATATGGTAGACAGGATTAATTCCATAGAAAACTTAAGTTGTCTTATGCCGCAGGGTGCTTTCTATGTAATGATGAACATATCAAAACTCAAAGGAAAGACCATAAAAGGTGAGCTCATAAACACTGCAGATGATTTTGCAGAGGTATTCCTGGATAAAGAGCTTGTTGCCGTAGTCCCCGGTAATGGTTTTGATGCACCGGACTATGTTCGCTGGTCATACGCTACAAGTATGGATAACATCAAAGAAGGTCTGGACAGACTTGAGAGACTTTTGACTGAATAACAACATAACTGCAAAAGCCTGCGTACAGACGCCAAGGCTTTTGCAGTTTTTGTATGAAAGAGGTTTTACTATGACGAGGTTTTATATTGTCAGGCACGGACAAAGCGAGGGTAATGCTACGAGGAGATTTTTAGGGCATACCGATTTGGATCTTACCGAGCTTGGACACAAGCAAGGCGAAAAAACAGCCCAGTATCTTAAGGATAAGGGTATAGATGTCATATATTCAAGCGACCTTATAAGAGCGTATAATACTGCCAAATACCTTGGAGACCTTATAGGTATTGAACCCATCAAAACACAAGCTTTAAGAGAAATTTTTGCAGGAGAGTGGGAGGGTAGAGAGCTTAAGGACATCTTGGAAAACTACCAGAACTATTACATTTGGCTGAACGATTTTGGTAATGTGCGTTGCGATGGCGGCGAGAGCACTTTAGAGCTTCAAAAGCGTATAGAAGCGGAGCTTATAAGGATTGCCGGCGAAAACGAAGGGAAAACAGTTATGATTGCCACTCACGCTGCCGCAATAAGAGTAATGAGCTGCATATGGCTTGGTATAGAATTGTCGCAGGCAAAGGATCTAAGCTGGGTAACCAATGCGTCGGTTACAGATGTAACATATGATAACGGCAAATGGATTGTAGGCTCAATAGGCTATGACGAGCACCTTACAGGACTTATTTCCAAAGTACCACCCAATGTATAATGACTATTGCTTTTGTGAGTAAACAATAGTATAATATTTATGATACTTTTGGAGGTGGCGTATGGAAAGAGTAAATATTTTAGGAGTTAATATAAGTAAGCACTCTATAGATTCTGCATCGGACGATATTTTAGAACGTATTGTACGAGGAGACAGAGGTGTGTGCGTATATACGCCCAATTCAGAGATTATTATGATGGCATATCGCGACAAGGAGTTTTGCGATGTACTAAACAGCGCAGATATGCTTCTTGCAGATGGAATCGGTGTTGTTTATGCTTCAAGAATAGTCAAAAACCCCATTTCCTCCAGAGCTGCAGGCTATGATACGGCTTGCGAGATTCTCCGCAAGCTTTCAAAACATAATGCTTCGGTTTATCTTTTTGGCGCTGCAGAGGGAGTGGCTTCCAAAGCGGGTGAGGAAATATGCCGTAGGTACCCGGGCATAAAAATTGTTGGCACTGCCAACGGATATTTTGATGAAGAAAGAGAAAAAGAAATAATAGATGATATAAATGCCAAAAACCCCGATGTTCTTTTTGTGTGCCTTGGTGCTCCCAAACAGGAAAAATGGATTTTTAATAACAAGGACAAGCTTAAATTTGGCGTAGCTATGGGCATTGGCGGAAGCCTGGATGTATTTGCAGGAACGGTAAAAAGGGCACCTGAATTCTATCAAAAACACGGCATAGAATGGCTCTACAGACTCTTGAAACAACCAAAGCGAGCTGTTCGTATGCTCGATCTTCCAAGGTTTGGTATAAGAGTTCTTTTAAATGGCAAAAAATTTCCACAGGAGTGACCATAATGAATGTAGAATTGTTGCAGTATAATCCCGAATGTGAAAAAATAATAGCAGCCGCAGCCAAGCTTTGTTATTCATCTTCTAAGATAGATGGCATACTAAACGGACTTGACGAGGAAAAGACCACGGCATTTATAGAAAGACTTATGAGTATGGGTCATGAGAGCCCGCTTGAGCACATAACCTTTACCTTTGGTATCGAGGGTGTGTCCAGAAGCCTTTTGGCACAGTTTACACGCCATAGAATAGCAAGCTACAGTGTAAAGTCCCAGCGTTATGTAAATGAGGGTAAATTTGAGTATATAATACCGCCCGAAATCGACATAGAACCGGAAGCTAAGAAACTGTTTCTGGAAGCCATGGAAGATGATGTAAAAAAGTACAACGAGATTTCCGATATACTTTTTAATAAGCACTACAATAATATGCTCAGTGAAGGTATAAGCGAAAAGAAAGCTAAGACCGCTGCAGAAAAAAAGGCGATTGAAGATGCCAGATACATACTTCCAAATGCATGCGAGACAAAAATGATAGCCACATTCAACGCAAGGAGCCTTCTCAATTTCTTCAACCACCGTTGCTGCGAGAGAGCACAGTGGGAAATAAGAGATATGGCACAGGAAATGTTAAGACTTGTAAAGGAAAAAGCACCTACCATATTTAAACACGCAGGTCCTCCGTGCCTTTGCAAGCCCTGTCCTGAAGGTTCTATGAGCTGCGGAAAAATGCTCGAAAAAAGAAAGCAGTTCTTGGGAGAATAATATGAAAAATTATAAACTTGTTGTTATAGAGGGTGTAGATTCAAGCGGCAAACAGACCCAAACACAAAAACTCTTCGATAAGATATGTGCTATGAATCTAAAGACCGAGAAAATAGTTTTTCCAAACTACGAAAGCAAAACCTCGTCTTTGGTGAAGATGTATCTTGGTGGAGAATTTGGTACCAATGCAAATGAGGTTAATCCATATATGGCATCGAGCTTTTTTGCAGTCGACAGGGTGGGAAGTATGATGTGCGAGTGGGCAGACAGGCTGGAAGGGGCCGATGTTGTAATAGCCGACCGCTATGTTACTTCCAATATGATACATCAGGCGTCCAAGATAGAAGATCCGGCGGAAAAAGAAGCTTTTCTAAACTGGGTGTACGATTTTGAATATTGCAAGCTCGGACTTCCCAAACCCGATTTGGTTATATTTCTGGATATGCCTGTGCCTTGCGCTATGGAGCTTATGAAAAACCGTCCCAACAAGATAGATTCAAGTTCTGTTAAGGATATACATGAGGCAGACGAAGAGTATCTTACAAAGTCGTACAATAACGCAGTTTCTGTGGCAGATAAATATTCGTGGCATAAGATATCTTGTGTAAAAAATTCAAAAATCAGAAGTATAGAAGATATTTCCGAAGAAATATTTAGCGTATTTAAGAATATATTATAGGTGGGATGGATTTCCATCCCTCTTTGTATGCGCTTGTAGCTCAGTGGATAGAGCACCGGCCTCCGACGCCGGGTTTGCGTAGGTTCGATTCCTATCAAGCGTGCCACCAAAAAGGTCCCTTTGGGACCTTTTTGGTGGAGCGAGATGGGTTTCAACCTGCGCAGTGCGGAAAGGTAAAAGTATTGCTGTGGGGAAGCGAATACAATGGCAAACGAGAATGCAAAGGGAATGAAAGGTAGCACTCTACGGAGCGTTGCTGCGTAGGCGCCCTGAGCGGAGCGAGGAAGTACTCGAAGGGGTATTCGATTCCTATCAAGCGTGCCAGAAAAAACGAGAAGTTTTACGAAGCACACGCTAAAGGACAGAAAAAGACTCTCGCGATTTCGCGAGAGTCTTTAATCATTGTAAAAACAATCTAATTCCCATTTTAAAGGATTGGTATCTATGTATTCCCATATTTTTTGATAGTCTTTTTCGTTGCGAATTATGTGGTCATAAAAAGATTTCTGAAACAATCTCTTATTAAACGGTTTAAGCACACCTTTTTTAATATCACGGATATATTCATTTGTAGACATTGTTTCAAACCATCGCATCACATCGTGTAGGGAACGACCTGTGTGTCGTTCCGTTATTACGACAATAATATGAATATGGTTAGGCATAATTACATATTTATCTATTTTTATGTTATCAAATTTATTTTCAGCTTCTTTCAGCCATCTGTGGATAATTGCATTTTGCAGAGGAGGAACGACACATAGGTCGTTCCCTACATTTTCCATTTCAAATAACTGTTCTCTGTTTTGCGTGCATATTGTAACAAAATATGCCCCGGGTGTAGAATAGTCATATCCTTTTAATCTTGTTGGTTTTCGATTTGGCAAATCCATACTATTTTGTTCCATAAAAGATTGAATCAAAATCCGTGCATAATATTTCTTTTATTAACATAATTTCATCAGGATATAAATGTCTTTGCCCTACTTCTATTTTAGCGATAGCACTGCGAGTAATATCACAACCTTTTAACTGTAATTTAGCTGAAAGTATATCTTGTGTCATTCCAACGGATTCTCTGATTTTTCTGATATTATTACCTATTTCTTTCTCTATTATCTTATTCATAAAACTAATCCTTTGCACTTAAATTAGAACAAACATCTTGACTTTATTATAGATTTAAACTATAATAATATTGCACCTATATGAGTGCAACGGTATTATGAGGAGGTAATAAAAATGAAAAAAAGATTACAAGGATTAATTGCAGGTGTATTAATTGGTGCAATGCTGACAAGCGGGGTGGTGTTTGCAAAGCAAATCAGCGAAACAGCAGAATTGTTCTACAACAACATTAAGATTTATATTGATGGCGGAGAAATCGTGCCTAAAGATGCAAATGGCAATGTAGTCGAGCCTTTTACAATGAATGGTACTACATATCTTCCTGTTCGTGCTATTGCAAATGCTCTCGGGAAGGATGTTGAGTGGGATGGGGCGACACAGAGTGTGTATATTGGAAAGAAAGACCAGACAAAGCCCGATAATTATTTGGATAAAATTCAGTATACATACTACGAACCGGGAACAGATGACGATGACAATGCATTATATGACATAAATGGTAATGTTACTGATTTTGCAGGTAATACATATACAAATGGTTATTTGTTTAAACAACGTGTATTTCAACCTCAAATATTGGATGTCCCTTTAAATTTACAATATGCTACCTTTAAGGGAAAAATTTCTATGATAGAAAAAACAAACATAATCGGCTACGAACAGCCTGACCGCTTATCTAATGAATTGTTCACTGTTGAAATATATGGAGACGAAAGACTTATATACACTTCTCCGTTATCTAATTTGACCAAAACATTTAGCTTTGATTTGAATGTTAAGGGGGTTGCCAAGCTAACTATAAAACTTGTTCCTCAAAAAATAGATAATTTAAGAAGCGGAACAAGTATGTTAGCTCTCACAGATTTAGCATTATATAAATAATGTCCGCTCCTGCAACAAGCAGGGAAGATGTATAGCATCTTCCAATAATTCAGGATAATCCTAAAACCCTATAAAACGGAACGACACACAGGTCGTTCCCTACAATGCGGTGCATCGTAAATGTTGCACTCTACGATAAAAGGCAGAAACGAAATCAAATCGTTTCTGCCTTTAAAATTTCTTGTCCTTATGAGGACACCTCATAACTTGTCGTTTTTTCATCGATATAAATCTCTGTCGAGATTTACGATATGTCCTTGCGGACTCGATATGTGTTAATGCACTCGATATGTTGCCTTACGGCAACGAGATTTATATCATATCGAGTTTGAGCGTAGCGAAAACATATCGAATTTACGAAGTAAAAATATCGAGCAGACGAAGGCTGCATATCGACAAAATTTTAATGTATCCATTTTGAACGTGAAAGCCAAAAAATCCGTACACGATAGTGTGCGGTTTTTTACTTATTACTTATTCACTCTTCACTATTCCCTAAAAATACTTGAACACGGATTTTTTGGAAAGTAATAAGAACCTCACGAAATATAACGAAATCAAAGATTTCTATATTTCGGATAACCTTGTTATTCACTGTGTTCATAATAGTGAATAAGGAAGAAGTTAAGGAAGTTTTGCTGCGCAAAACAGAATTATAATATGTCTCTATGGTTCTGTTTTTCCACCAAAAAAGGCGAGAGCTTTTTCGTAAAAACAATGAATTTTTCACCAAAAAATCTTCTAAATCAATTGACAGTTGACGCATATAATGATACAATGTATTTGGTAAAATTTTGATGTATTAGCAAACATATTTGTGTATCGGTGCGTCACTGGGTATAAAGCACACGATATACACAAATAATTTAACATCAGTGTATTGAAAAAATAATATAAAATCAGAAAAGAGGTTTAGTTATGAAACAGATTGATTTAAGCAAATATGGCATTACCGGCGTTACAGAGGTAATCCACAATCCTTCTTACGAGGAGCTTTTTGCTGCAGAAACCGATCCTTCTTTGGAAGGTTTTGAAAAAGGTCAGTTAACAGAGCTTGGTGCAGTAAATGTTATGACAGGTATTTACACTGGCCGTTCCCCCAAGGATAAGTTCATAGTTATGGACGAAAATTCCAAGGATACAGTTTGGTGGACATCCAAAGAGTTTGCAAACGACAATCGCCCCTTAAGTGAAGAAAGCTGGGCAGAGGTAAAGAAGATTGCCGTAAACGAACTTTCCAACAAGAAACTCTATGTACAGGATGTTTTTTGCGGTGCAAACGAAGATTCCCGTATGGCAATCCGTTTTATAATGGAAGTTGCTTGGCAGGCACACTTTGTTAAGAATATGTTTATAACCCCCACAGCAGAAGAGCTTGAAAACTTTGAGCCTGATTTTGTTTGCTACAATGCTTCCAAAGCAAAGGCAGAAAACTTCAAGGAACTTGGTTTAAACTCCGAAACTGCTATAGTATTCAACATTTCCTCTCGTGAACAGGTTATATTAAACTCCTGGTATGGCGGCGAAATGAAAAAGGGTATGTTTTCTATGATGAACTACTATCTCCCCTTAAACGGTATGGCTTCCATGCACTGTTCTGCAAATACCGATATGGACGGTAAGAATACTGCTCTCTTCTTTGGTCTTTCCGGTACAGGTAAAACCACACTTTCCACCGATCCCAAGAGACTTTTAATCGGTGACGACGAGCACGGTTGGGATGACAACGGTGTATTCAACTTTGAGGGCGGATGCTACGCAAAGGTTATAAATCTCGATAAGGAATCCGAGCCCGATATATACAACGCTATTAAGAGAAATGCACTTTTGGAAAATGTTACCGTAGACGAAAATGGTGTATGTGATTTTGATGACGGCTCTGTTACAGAAAACACCCGTGTATCTTATCCCATAGACCATATAGAAAAGATAGTTCGCCCCGTTTCTGCAGCTCCCGATGCAAAGAATGTTATCTTCCTTTCTGCAGATGCATTTGGCGTACTTCCCCCTGTTTCTGTACTTACACCTGAGCAGGCTCAGTACTATTTCCTCTCCGGATTCACCTCCAAGCTTGCAGGTACAGAACGTGGTATTACAGAACCCACACCCACATTCTCCGCTTGCTTCGGTCAGGCATTCTTAGAGCTTCACCCCACAAAGTATGCTGGAGGGCTCGTTAAGAAAATGGAAAAGAGCGGTGCTATGGCATACCTCGTAAACACAGGTTGGAACGGCACAGGAAAGCGTATATCCATAAAGGATACCCGCGGTATCATAGATGCTATTCTCGATGGCTCTATCCTCAAGGCAGAAACTAAGGAAATTCCTTATTTCAACCTTGCAGTGCCCACAGAGCTTCCCGGTGTAGACACCAATATTCTCGACCCCAGACAGACATATGAAAATGCTGCAGAATGGGAAGAAAAGGCAAAAGACCTCTCCGGACGCTTCATAAAGAATTTTGAAAAATATACCGGAAACGATGCAGGAAAGGCTCTTGTTAAAGCAGGACCCAGCTTATAATACCAAACTCCCGACAGGACACTGTCGGGAGTTTTTTAATATGTTTGAATAATAATGCCTCCAAAGGAAAGAATATAGTTATTCTTAAAAGAGAGGTGTTTTTAATGTTTAAACACGAAAAAATGTTATTTCACCCTGTGGAGATAGAGAAGCCAAATCCACAGTTTGCATCTCTATTGCAGGAGCAGCTTGGCGGGGGAAACGGCGAACTGAAAGCAGCTATGCAGTATATGTCCCA
>JAZNFW010000085.1:0-11254 GCA_045576175.1 Clostridia bacterium
TTTCTCTTGGGTACTGCCATGATTCCACCTCCTGATATTTGTAACAACTACTCTTTTATAAACTGTTTGAGTACAGCAAGTCGCGGGTCTATATCGTCATCTGCACACGAGCAGCTTTCACGGTTAAGGTTAACTCCGCAAAACTTGCAAAGTCCCTTACAATCGTCTGAGCACAGGTAATTTATCGGTATAGAGCCGACAAACGCCCTTTCGGTAACCTCGCCCAAATCAATACTGCCTGACATAAGCACAGTTACTTCGTCCTCCGTATCCTCTTTGGGAGCTGTTTTGCTAAACATCTCACTTACAGGAAACGAGTGCTGTACACTGACATTATCTAAGCATCTGGCGCACTGGGTTGTAAATGTGACATTTGCATCAAGAGTAAGATGCAAGGTGCCTGAGATGTTTTTAATCTCGCCCGAAAGGTCACAAGGAGTATCAAAAGAAATCTCCTGACCGTTAAAGCTCATATCCTCCAGCGAAACGCTGAAATTAAGCTCTTTTACTGCGCCGTCGTTTTGTATTAGCTGTGATACATCTAAAACCATAATACACCTCGACATAACAAAACTATTATATATATTTATTTGGCTTTTGTCAAGTTTTTTTGCTAATATTGTAATTATTTAACAAGGCTTGCTGTATCCTTGGCAATCATAAGCTCCTCGTTTGTGGGGATGATGAGGGTTCTTACCTTAGCACCGGGAGCGGATATATCTCTCTGAACGCCTCTGCAGTTGTTTAATTCCTTGTCGATTTCTACGCCCATATACTCAAGACCTTCCACGATAGCTTCTCTTGTAATTCTGGTGTTTTCGCCAACGCCTGCAGTAAATACAATAGCATCTACACCGCCCATAGCAGCTGCATATGCACCAACGTATTTCTTAACGTGGTATGCAAACATATCAAGAGCAAGCGCTGCTCTTTCGTTTGTATCCATATTAGCTTCGAGGTCTCTAAAGTCACTGCTTATTCCGGAAATTCCAAACACACCGGACTGCTTGTTGAGAACTGCATCCACGCCTTTAGCGTCGAGACCTTCCTTCTCCATAATATATCCTACAATTGCAGGGTCAATATCGCCGCAGCGAGTACCCATAGCAACACCTGCAAGAGGAGTAAAGCCCATGGATGTATCCACGGAATGACCGTCCTTAACTGCTGCTATAGAAGAGCCGTTTCCAAGGTGCATTGTTATAATCTTAAGTTCGGAAAGGGGCTTTCCAAGCATCTTTGCAGCCTGCTCAGAAACATACTTATGGCTTGTACCATGGAAGCCGTATCTTCTAACCTGGTGCTTTGTATAGTACTCATAGGGAAGTGCATAGAGGAATGCCTTTTTTGGCATCTGCTGGTGGAAAGCTGTGTCGAATACACCAACCTGAGGAGTATTGGGCATAAGCTTCTGGCATGCTTCTATACCAATGATATTTGCGGGGTTGTGGAGAGGTGCAAGAGGTGTGCACTCTCTAAGTGCTCCCATAACTGCATCGTCTATTATAACGGAGCCGCTAAATACCTCACCACCGTGAACAACTCTGTGTCCCACAGCATCTATTTCGCTCATACTGGAGATAACGGAGTGCTCAGCACCTGTAAGAGCTTCTATAACCATTCTTATTGCATCGGAGTGGTCCTTCATCTGCTCCTGTCTTACAAGGTTATCCTTGCCTTCAACCTTCTGTGTAAGCATGGAACCTTCGATACCTATTCTCTCGCAAAGACCTTTTGCAAGCACTGCTTCTGTTTCGATATCGATAAACTGATATTTAAGAGAAGAGCTACCTGCATTGATAACTAAGATTTTCATTATTTTCAATCCTTTCGTGCTTTATATTATTTATTGCCCTGTGCCTGAACACAAGTGATTGCTACAACACCAACTATATCGTCTGCACTGCAACCTCTGGAGAGGTCATTTATAGGCATCGCTATGCCCTGTGTTACAGGACCGTATGCCTCTGCCTTGGCAAGTCTCTGAACGAGCTTGTAACCAATGTTGCCTGCATCCAGGTCGGGGAACACAAGAACATTTGCCTTACCTGCAACATCGGAATCGGGTGCCTTGGAGGAGCCAACCGAGGGAACAATTGCAGCGTCGAGCTGAAGCTCGCCATCTACCTTTAAGCCGGGGTTGTTTTCCTTGCATATTCTGGTAGCTTCCACAACCTTGTCCACATCGGCGTGCTTAGCACTGCCCTTTGTGGAGTGTGAGAGCATAGCAACAATAGCTTCTTTTTCTGCAAGAAGTTCAAAGGACTCTGCAGAGCAAGCTGCAATTGCAGCAAGCTTTTCGGGGTCGGGATTCTGCTCTAAGCCGCTGTCTGCAAATATAAATGTTCCGTTTGCACCGTATTCGCAGTCGGGAACAACCATAAGGAAGAATGCGGAAACAAGCTTAACACCAGGCTTGGTCTTTATAATCTGAAGGCTGGGTCTTAAGGTGTTTGCAGTGGAATGGCATGCACCGGAAACAACACCGTCTGCATCACCTGCTTTTACCATAAGACAAGCATAGTACATATAGTCGCCAAGTGCTGTTTTCTTGGCATCCTCGTATGTAAGGCCCTTGGACTTTCTTAATTCAACAAAAAGATTTATGTACTCTTCGGTCTTTTCGTATGTATAGGGGTCTATGATTGTAGCCTTGGAAATATCGAGACCTTTGCTGTTTTCTTGGACCTCAGCGGGTGTACCGATTATGATTACATCTGCTATATCTTCCTTTAAGATAGTTGCCGCAGCCTCGAAAGTTCTCCTATCCATAGACTCGGGCAGAACGATTTTCTTTTTGTCCTGTCTTGCTCTCTCTTTAATTCTCTCAATAAAACTCATTTTCTTCCTCCTATGTTAAAAAATCCTATAAAATACATTTTACTACAATATTTACCATTGTGCAAGAGTGCAGGGCGATTTTTAATCATCCGTTTTTAAGGTCTCGCACATCTCTTTTTATCATCTTGTCGTTTTCTATATAATCCAATACACTTTCGGGGTCAGTACTATAATCGTAGATAAGCTTCAGATCCCCTCTTATAAACCGTTCTTTAAATGAAACGTCCAGAAAGCTTATAAGTCCTTCGTAATAATTATTTATATCATATATTGCTATGGGCTTTACATGGCGGCCAAGCTGTTTTAATGTGAGCACCTCGAAGAACTCCTCAAATGTACCTATACCGCCCGGAACTATTACAAAAGCATCGGCAATATCTTCCATCTTGGATTTTCGCTGTGCCATAGTCTCTGTAAATATAAGCTCGTCGCAATCATAAAATATGGCTTCTACCTTATCCTCTTCAAAAAATTTCGGGATTACTCCGTAGATTTTTCCGCCTTCTTCTTTCACACCTCTGGCTGCAGCACCCATAAGTCCGTGAGCGCCTGCTCCGAATACCAGGGAGTGTCCTCTCTTTGCCATCATTTTGCCAAAGGACTCCACTTTTTCGATGTAGCTTTTGTCGATTTCGTTGCTTGCAGCACCGAATACACAAATTTTCATAGTCTAATCCTCCTCACATTCCAATAACCTTCGGGCAAGAGAAATTGCATCCGATTTATCTAGCGTGTTTTCAAATTCTACTGTTCCCTTTTCAGGTGACGGATTTAATATACCGTCTTTTTCTAAAAGCTGCTTTAACCTCCTGGCTGTACCCTCTCCGCCATCATATATTCTAACGCCGGGAAGAACCGATTCTATGGCATTTTTTAAAAACGGATAATGTGTACATCCCAAAACAACCGCATCGGGCTTCTGTTCATCGCCAAAGAGCTCTTTTAGATATTCATATGCCGCTTTACTCTCATAGAGACCTTCTTCCACGATTTCCATAAGTCCGGGGCAAGGCATAAGAACAAGTCTCTTATCACAGTCGCATCTTTCTAGAGAGCTTGCAAACTTTTTTTCGCTCAAGGTAACAGGCGTTGCCATAACCGCTATTACAGAATTTTGTGCACACTCCAAAGCAGGCTTAATTGCCGGCTCTATGCCAACCACATGCATATCGGGATATTTTTTTCGCAGGTGGTCTATGCACACACTGGTTGCGGTATTGCAGGCAACAACAAGTGCTTTTATGCCCTTTTCTACGAGATAATCTGCACACGAATTAGCATAGCCAAGGATTTGCTCGTGGCTCTTGGTTCCGTAGGGGGCATTTTTTCCGTCGCCTAAATATATATAATTTTCTCCGGGCATAAGACGAACAAGCTCTCTTAATACACTTATTCCGCCCACGCCAGAATCAAAAACTCCTATTGGTAAATTTTCTTTTTGCATCTATTATACAGACCTACCTTATAATTGTACTGTCCGCTTCAAAGGGCTCATCAAAAATATAGCTTCCGAAAATCATAACTTCCTCGCCGTCTATAAGGAACTTAACACTATCTACATCGTCCAGAAGACAAAGAGTGTTTACAACGGAATATATGGACATCTGTACATTGGCTGTACCCTTTTTTGATATGAAGCTTTGTGACAAATCCACAGTACATAGCCCATCCAAAACCGTGCAGGAATTGAGCTTTGTTCCCTCGGGGATTACATCTACAAACTCATCGTTTGTTGTTCCCTTTAAAAGCTCTGTAATTATAAATTCTGCATCCTGTGCTTTGTCCTTTGGGATTTCTCTCTTCTCGGCATAAAGCCCCAGAGCTTTGTCATCGGTAAAATACAGTGTTATATATTCCTTCTCATTTTCGACAACATTTACAGTTTCTTTTCCGTTGCCGTTTGGAAGTTCTAAATCCTTATCATTTCCAAAAAAACTGCAGGCTGCTAAAACAGTCATAAAAGCTGAAAGTAACAAAACCAGTGCTTTTTTCATTGTGATGTCCTCCTTTAAGTTGTAACGCATTAAAGCCATTCAACAAGCGGCAGAACTATTGTAAATTCGCTTCCTTCACCCGGGATACTCTTTACACTTATTGTGCCGTTGTGGAACTCAATTGCCGCGTGGGCAATCGAAAGACCAAGTCCCGTGCCGCCCGTCTCCCTGCTTCGTGCTTTGTCTACACGATAAAATCTATCAAATATTCTATGCACATCTTCGGGAGAAATACCTACTCCGTTATCTTTTACAGTAATAATTGCTCTTTTTGTCTCTTTGGTGAGGCTAAGCTCCACCCTTCCGTTTTCTCCGGTGTACTTAAGGGCGTTATCAACTATATTGTATATCGCCTGCCAGAGAATATCCTTATTTGCCATTATAAGAATGTCCTCATCGGCATTTAATATAAGCTCTTTTTCCTCCATCTGTGCTATGGGCAAAAGGTTTTTGTTTATTCCGCCCACTACATCCTTTAAGTTTATAAGCTCAAGCGGACCGGACATTGTTTCGGTAAGTGTGTCGAGCTTGGTTATGTAGAGAAGCTTGTTTACTATGCGATTGAGTCTTTCGACCTCCTCGTTCATATCGGTTAGAAACTCTCTTACATATTCCATCTCTATTTCGGGTGTCTGGATTATAGAATCCGCCATAAGCTTTATTGAGCTAAGAGGTGTTTTGAGCTCGTGTGATGCATTGGAAACAAACTCTGTTCTCTGCTTTTCTATAACAGAGAATTTTTCGCTCAGTTCATTGAATGCCATTCCAAGCTCCGAAAGCTCATCATCCCCTGCTATTTCGAGCTTCTCGCCGATTTTGTCATCGGACATAGCCTTTAAAGTGTGTGTATAGCCAACTATCCTCTTTCGCATTTTTGAAAGAGCAATCAAAACGGGAACAATGCACGCCACCGTACAGAAAAGTGTGAGCAAAAGTGCATCTAAGCTAAGCGAAAGACCACTCTTTATATTGAGAACTCCGTTTGTATGCATAACGGTAAGCGCCGCCATTGTGATGCTTACTATAAGAAACACAGGTATACTCACCGACGCATATAAAAATGCGGTTTTAAGAGTAATACCCTTTGATATTTTATTTTTTATACTAGGTGATATCCTTGAAATAATAACCAGCTCCCCACTTTGTAAGCAGATATACAGGCTCTGCACTGTTTGGCTCAATCTTTTCTCTTAGTCGTCTTACATGAACATCCACAGTTCTGGCATCGCCGGGGTAATCGTATCCCCAAATCAAATCCAGAAGATTATCTCTGGAGTACACCTTGCCGGGATTGCACACAAGAAGGTCCATAAGGTCGAACTCTTTGCTTGTAAGGTCCACCGTTGTGCCCTCTATGGTAACGGTGCGCTGATTGTAATCGAGTTCTACCGTGCCCATCTTGATTTTTGAGCGGTCGCCATCCTTGGAAACCGGTGTTATACGGCGCATAATTGCCTTTACTCTAGCCTTAAGCTCAAGTATGTTGAAAGGCTTTGTTATGTAATCATCGGCACCGTACTCGAGTCCCATAATTTTATCCATATCCTCAGTCTTGGCGGTTACCATTATAATCGGTATGCTGGAAAACTCTCTTATCTTCTGGCAAACCGAAAGACCGTCTATCTTGGGAAGCATCAAATCGAGTATTATTATGTCCAGATTCTTGTCGTGAGCAAGCTTTAGGGCTTCCTCGCCGTCATATGCAGTTTCTACTGTATATCCGTCCTGTTCAAAGTTGAATTTCATTCCCTTTACAAGCAGTTTTTCGTCATCTACAATTAAAATTTTCATTTTTATTATATCCTTCCGCATTATTCTTTTATTCAGTTTTGATATAATCCTTAAGACCGGCAAAAGTTTTCTCGCCAATTCCGCGAACGTTTCTTATTTCGGAAATGTCCGAAAACTTGCCATTGTTAATTCGATAATCTATAATTCTCTGTGCCAGAAGCTCTCCTACTCCGGGGATTAACATAAGGGAGCTCTTATCTGCGGTATTTATGTTTATTACCGGAACAACACTTGGAATACTGTTATCATCAAGGCTTGGAATATTTATTGTGGTAGCATCCATTACAAGTGCATCAAGGTCGATATATTCGATATCGGCATTTATAGTTATACCGCCGGCTGTGTAGATTACCTCGCAAACTCTTGCTCCCTTTTTAACAGAGTAGTCGCCGGGCTTTCTTACCTCGCCTGTAACACTTACTCTTATCCTCTCGGCTGCATCGGGCTCGGATATGTGTACAGATACCGGTGAGTGCTGTCTGTTTACCAAGTGACCGATGAGAGCCAGAGACAATATTAGGATAAGAATAATTATAATTTTTTCTGCTTTTTCCATTATTCCAAATAATCCTTAAGCTTCTTGCTGCGGCTGGGATGTCTTAGCTTTCTGAGTGCCTTTGCCTCTATCTGTCTAATACGCTCTCTTGTAACATTGAACTCCTTACCTACCTCTTCGAGAGTGCGGCTTCTTCCGTCGTCCAAACCGAAACGAAGTTTTAGTACCTTTGCCTCTCTGGGTGTTAATGTATCGAGCACAGATATAAGCTGCTCTTTAAGAAGAGTAAATGCTGCCATTTCAGACGGTGCGGGTGCGTCGCTGTCGGGTATGAAATCGCCCAGAATGCTGTCCTCTTCCTCGCCTATGGGAGTTTCCAGAGACACAGGCTCCTGTGCTATCTTCATAATCTCACGCACTCTCTCTTTACTCATGTTCATTTCCTTGGCAATTTCATCAACATGAGGCTCTCTGCCCAGCTCCTGCAAAAGCTGTCTGGAAACTCGGATGAGCTTGTTGATTGTTTCTACCATATGAACGGGAATTCTTATTGTTCTTGCCTGGTCGGCTATTGCTCTGGTTATTGCTTGTCTTATCCACCAGGTTGCATAGGTACTGAATTTGTAGCCCTTGGTGTAGTCGAACTTTTCTACCGCTTTTATAAGACCTAAGTTACCCTCCTGAATAAGATCCAAAAAGAGCATTCCTCTGCCCACATATCTTTTTGCTATACTTACAACGAGTCTGAGGTTAGCCTCTGCAAGCTTTTTCTTTGCATCCTCATCGCCCTCGTGCATACGCTCTGCATAGTAAACCTCCTCCTCTGCAGAAAGAAGCGGAACCTTGCCTATGTCCTTTAGATACATACGCACAGGGTCATCAAGACCTATGCCCTCAGGCACGGAAATGTCTATTTCCTCCTCCGAAGTCTGGATTTCCTGAAGCTCCTTTTCCATATCCTTTACAAGCTCTATGCCCATAGCCTCCAGGCTCTCGTAGAACTTATCGATATCTTTTACATCGATTTCGAATTCGCTAAGTGCTTCCTCTATCTCCTTAAAGGATAATACACCGTTCTTCTTTCCAAGCTCTACCAGTTCCAGCATCGCGGTTTTCTTATCGTTTATAGTCTTTTCTTTTATACCCACACTAATGCTCCTTTCCCTAACAAAACATCTTGTGTCTGCAAGGCATCATTGGTTTTTGATAATTTGGTTTAATACTTCGATCTTGTCCGGATTGTCTCCACTAAGTTGACTTAATATGTTCTTTCTACTGCTTCTCTCGCGAATGACCTTGTAGTAGTCGTCAAACGCCTTTAAGTCATCATCGCTCTTGTTGTCGAGCGAAAGAATGAGCGAAATTTCTTTTATGTCTTCTTCCTCGGTGAAAAGGTCTATGATGTGAGAAGCCGTTATATTTTTGTCTATATCATAAAAAGCAAGTATATAGCTAAGAAGCTTTTTATGCACCTGTTTTTCAAAAATTTCAGGGCTTATTTTGTCCTTACGGCTCTTATACACTCCCCTGTTTGATATAATGAGAGCGAGCATCTGTTGCCTCGTCCTCTCAAGCACAGCATCGGACGAAAACGGAATTTTCCGCTGTGCTATCATAGTAACATCGGGCGTGTCATCGCTTTTTGGAGAGTTTGTTGTGCTTACTGCCTTTACAACTCCGAGCTGTGAGTAGATTGCCGTATGAGAAACCTTTGTCCTCTTAGACAGCTCTACCACATACACATCCAGTTCCACCGGGTTTTTTATAAGATGCATATAATCGAGCATACTGCCTACAAATGACACCTTCTGGGAATTTTGGGTTACATCATATTCTTCCTCCAAAGTGTCCATTAAATACATCATATCCGATTTTCTCTTTTGGATGCAATTATTAAATCGCGTGACTCCGTAGGCTTTTATATATTCATCGGGGTCTTTTTCGTCTTTTAGATTGAGGACGGATATTGTTATGTCGTGCTCCCTTAAAATCCTGATTGCCTTATTGGTTGCATTTCTGCCCGCCTTGTCGCTATCATAACATATTACAACCTCTTTGAATTCTGAGGCTAGAATCTTTGCCTGAGACTCAGTTAGTGCTGTACCCAATGTGGCAACGGTATTTGTATATCCGTTTTTGGCAAGTGCAATTACATCCATATATCCTTCCACAAGGATTACAAAGTCCTTGCCCGAGCGTCTTGCCACATTCAAAAAATAAAGATTGCGGCTTTTGTTAAACACAACTGTATCGGGAGAATTGAGATATTTGGGTTTAATATCTCCAAGTGCCCTGCCTCCGAAACCTATTACACGGTTTCGTGTGTCAAATATGGGAAACATTATCCTGTTTCTGTAGAAATCATAGTATTTTCCGCTTTCGCCGGATTTGATTAGTCCCGCCTTTAAAATGAGACTCTCCTCGTAGCCCTTGCTCTTTAGATAATCAAAAAGATTTCCCCAGCTGTCTTTGGCAAAGCCAAGATAAAAGTTTCTGGCATCCATACCGGTGAGCTGTCTCTTCTTTAGGTATTCGACTGCACTTTTGCCTTGTTTGAGGTTTTCGTAAAAAAAGTCTGCCGCCGCTTTATTTATCTCATAGATGCTCTCTTTTTCCTTGGCGATGACGGCATGTCTGGCAGTTTCCTTTTCGTTTGGCTTGGGCAGGGTGATATTTGCCCTCTCTGCCAGTTTTTCTACTGCCTCTACAAAAGACATATTTTCAATTTTCATCATAAAGTGGATAACATTTCCGCCTTCTCCGCAACCAAAACAATGGAATATACCCTTTTGGGGTGATACAGAAAACGAAGGCGTCTTCTCATTGTGAAAAGGACACAGTCCTACATATGAGCTTCCCGCCTTCTTAAGATGTACATATTGAGAAATAACGTCGCGGATATCGTTTTTGTCTGCCACTTCGCGTATTAAATATTCAGGATATAAAGGCATAATCATCCTCCTATATATCCATTTCGACAAAAATCAAAAAATCCCTTTAAAATTTTGGACTTGGCATAAACAATTCGCCAAACAATTTTATACAATAATTATCCGTCATACAGGAAATGTAATCGCACACTACGGTATCTGTATCCCAATCGGCCAGAAGCCTCTTAAACTCCGAAGGAAGCTTGGCTGGATTGGAGTAGAAATGCTTGTATATTTTTTCTATAACCATATAGGGCTGATAGTCCTTTACTGCAAGCTTTTCGTACACCTCGGTAAACATAAATTGCCTTAATTCAAGCATATCTTTTTCCACTTGCGGTGTCATAGAAACATAGCCGTTTTTCATACTCTGTGTTACTATGTCATTTATAAGAACATTTATTCTTTGTGAGTGTGTTCCTCCAAGAGTATAAATGAGTGCAGGCGGAAGGTCTGCCTTGGTTATGACACCCGCCCTTAAGGCATCGTCTATATCGTGATTTATATATGCAAATCGGTCTGCATACTTTATAACTTCACCCTCCATTGTGTAAGCCTCACCGGAGCCGGAGTGATTTAATATCCCGTCTCTAACCTCGTCGGTAAGGTTCATACCTTTGCCGTCTTTTTCCAGAACATCCACTACTCTTAAGCTCTGCTCACTGTGTCTAAAGCCATTTGGATTTATGGCATCGAGCGCTCTCTCGCCGGAATGCCCAAAGGGTGTGTGTCCCAAATCGTGTCCCAGTGCTATGGCTTCGGCAAGGTCCTCATTAAGACGCAAGGCTCTGCAGATAGTACGCCCTATTTGCGAAACCTCGAGAGTGTGTGTAAGGCGGGTGCGGAAATGGTCGTTGTCCGCCATTATAAACACCTGTGTCTTGTGCTTTAACCTGCGGAATGCCTTGGAGTGTATAATTCTGTCCCTGTCACGGCAAAAATCCGTACGAAGCTCACATTTTTCTTCAAAAACCTGCCTTCCTCTGCTCTCCGAGGACTTGCAGGCATACGGTGCCAAAAACTCCTTCTCGTTTTTTTCGTACTGTTCTCTTATAGATAACATATGCTCACTCCTTATAACCCAAAATAAAGCTCGTGTCAAGACAGGAACAAAAAATTATTTTTTGAATTTATTTATCCATTCTAAAATCTCGTCATATTTCATATCGCCCGAAGCAACCGATAAACCAAAATCTACAACC
>JAZNFW010000086.1:0-7319 GCA_045576175.1 Clostridia bacterium
GTTTATTAATATGTAAGTTGAAAAAGGTCTTGTATAGACCTTTTTCTTTGTTTTTGTACCTTTTGCTATAAGAAGAAGTCACACTCGCAAACAAGGCTATGCCGGAACAGATTGAAAGCAAAGCCTTATTGTTTTGCAAAAAAATAACCGCTAAACGATTTCGTTTAGCGGTTATTTGTGTCTTTAAGACTTAATTATTTAATGATTGAGGATACAACACCGGAACCAACTGTTCTACCACCCTCACGGATAGCGAATCTTAAGCCTTCTTCGATAGCGATAGGAGTGATGAGCTCAACTTCCATTGTTACGTTATCGCCGGGCATGCACATTTCTGTGCCTTCGGGAAGCTTAATAACGCCTGTAACGTCTGTTGTTCTGAAGAAGAACTGGGGTCTGTAGTTGTTGAAGAAAGGTGTGTGTCTTCCACCTTCGTCCTTAGTAAGAACGTAAACTTCGCCCTTGAAGTGTGTGTGGGGATTGATGGAACCGATCTTTGCGAGAACCTGTCCTCTTTCGATTTCGTTTCTCTGAACACCTCTAAGGAGTGCACCAACGTTGTCACCAGCCTGAGCTTCATCAAGCATCTTTCTGAACATTTCAAGACCTGTAACAACAACTTTTCTGGATTCTTCTGTAAGACCAACGATTTCTACTTCGTCACCAACGTGAGCGATACCTCTTTCTACTCTACCTGTAGCAACAGTACCACGGCCTGTGATGGAGAATACGTCTTCGACAGGCATAAGGAAGGGCTTGTCAGCCATTCTGTCAGGTGTGGGGATGTAGCTGTCTACAGCTGCCATAAGCTCGTTGATGCAAGCATATTCAGGAGCGTTGGGGTCTGTAGAAGTAGATTCGAGAACGCCGAGGCCGGAACCCTTGATGATCGGAATATCGTCACCGGGGAATTCGTATTCGGAAAGAAGGTCTCTGATTTCCATTTCAACGAGCTCGAGAAGTTCGGGGTCGTCTACCTGGTCAACCTTGTTCATGAATACAACGATGTAGGGAACGCCAACCTGACGAGCGAGAAGGATGTGCTCTCTTGTCTGGGGCATAGGACCGTCTGCAGAAGAAACAACGAGGATAGCGCCGTCCATCTGAGCAGCACCAGTGATCATGTTCTTAACATAGTCAGCATGTCCGGGGCAGTCAACGTGAGCATAGTGTCTTGCTTCTGTTTCGTACTCAACGTGAGCTGTGGAGATTGTGATACCTCTTTCTCTCTCTTCGGGAGCCTTGTCGATCTGATCGTATGCGTTGAACTGAGCCTTACCCTGCATAGCAAGTACCTTTGTTATAGCAGCAGTAAGAGTTGTCTTACCGTGGTCAACGTGACCAACGGTACCGATATTAACGTGCGGTTTGGTTCTTTCGAATTTAGCCTTAGCCATTAGTATTTCCTCCTTGAAATAAATATTAATAGATTTAAATATATTTTACAATTAATTGAGCAAAAAATCAAGTATAATTTATTATTCTGCTTTTGCTCTTGCACTGATGATGGTTTCCTGAACATTCTTGGGAACTTCGCTGTAGTGCGAGGGTTCCATTGTGTACTGACCTCTACCCTGTGTACCGGATCTAAGGTCGGTAGCATAACCGAACATTTCGGAAAGCGGAACATCTGCAGTTACCTGAGTAACGCCGCCGCTTCTTACCTCCTGAGACTTAACAAGACCTCTTCTTGAGCTTAAGTCACCAATTACAAAGCCTAAATAATCATCAGGAACGATTACATTTACAAGCATGATAGGCTCTTTTATAACGGGGTCTGCCTTCTTCATACCATCCTTGAATGCCATAGAAGCGGCAATCTTAAATGCCATTTCAGAAGAGTCGACTTCGTGGTAAGAACCGTCTGTAAGTGTAACCTTAACATCAACAACATTGTAACCTGCAAGTACACCGTTCTGCATAGCACCCTGGATACCTGCGTCAACTGCGGGGATGTATTCCTTGGGAATAGCACCGCCGACAATTGCGTTGACAAATTCGTAGCCCTTTCCTTCCTCGAGGGGTTCCATAGTCATCTTAACATGACCGTACTGACCCTTACCACCGGACTGACGAGCATACTTGTGGTCAACATTAACAGACTTTCTTATAGCCTCTCTGTAGGAAACCTGAGGCTTACCTACATTAGCTTCTACCTTAAATTCTCTAAGGAGTCTGTCTACGATGATTTCGAGGTGGAGCTCACCCATACCGGCGATGATTGTCTGACCGGTTTCCTCATCGGTGTATGTCTTGAATGTGGGGTCTTCTTCTGCGAGCTTTGCAAGAGCTATACCCATCTTTTCCTGACCAGCTTTGGTCTTGGGTTCGATAGCAACTCTTATAACAGGCTCGGGGAATTCCATGGATTCAAGAATAATAGGATGCTTTTCGTCGCAGAGTGTATCACCTGTAGTTGTGTTCTTAAGACCAACTGCAGCTGCGATATCTCCGGAATATACCTTTTCGATATCCTCTCTGGAGTTTGCGTGCATCTGGAGTATTCTTCCGAGTCTTTCCTTGTTGTTCTTACAAGCGTTAAGAACATAGGAACCTGCATCAACAGTACCGGAATATACTCTGAAGAAGCAGAGCTTACCAACGAAGGGGTCTGTAGCAATCTTGAATGCAAGAGCTGCAAAAGGCTCTTCATCGGAAGAGGGTCTCTCCTGCTCTTCACCTGTAGAGGGTACTACACCCTTGATGTTTGCAACATCTGTAGGAGCGGGCATATATTCGATAACAGCGTCAAGAAGAAGCTGTACACCTTTGTTTCTGTAAGAAGTACCGCAAAGCATAGGAACAATCTGATTTTCGATTGTAGCCTTTCTGAGTGCCTTCTTAAGCTCTGGCACAGTAATGGAGTCGGGATCGTCGAAGAACTTTTCCATGATTTCGTCATCGGTTTCTGCGATGGCTTCTATCATCTTCATTCTGTATTCCTGAGCTTTTTCGAGCATATCTGCGGGGATTTCCTCCTCACCGTACTCGTTACCCATTTCATCATAATAGATTTCAGCCTTCATGTTCATAAGGTCGATGATACCTCTGAATGTATCCTCCGAACCTATAGGAAGCTGAATCGGAACACCATTTGCGTGAAGACGCTCGTGTACCATGTTTTCTACATTGTAGAAGTCTGCACCCATGATGTCCATCTTATTAACATATATCATTCTGGGAACCTTGTAGTCATCTGCCTGTCTCCAAACAGTTTCACTCTGAGGTTCAACACCGCCCTTTGCGCACATAACGGTTACAGAACCGTCGAGTACACGAAGTGAACGCTGAACTTCTACTGTAAAGTCAACGTGTCCGGGTGTGTCAATTATGTTAATTCTGTGTGCGATACCCTTGTAGGGACCTTCCTTGGGCTGCCAAAAGCATGTTGTAGCAGCAGAGGTAATTGTGATACCACGCTCCTGCTCCTGAGCCATCCAGTCCATTGTACCGGCACCGTCGTGAGTTTCACCCATTTTGTGAATACGACCTGTATAGTAAAGTATTCTTTCTGTAGTGGTTGTCTTACCGGCATCTATGTGAGCCATGATACCGATATTTCTTGTGTTCTGCAAAGAATATTGTCTAGCCATAATAGCATATTTCCTCCTTTCTCATGCATATAAAATAAACAAAACGAAAAATTACCAACGATAGTGGGAGAAAGCCTTGTTAGCTTCTGCCATTTTGTGTGTATCGTCTTTCTTCTTAACTGCACCGCCCATGTTGTTGACAGCGTCAAGAATTTCGCCGGCTAATCTTTCCTTCATAGTTCTCTCGTTTCTTTCACGAGAATACTTTGTAAGCCATCTTAAACCGAGAGTCTGTCTTCTTTCAGGTCTAACCTCGATGGGCACCTGATAAGTAGCACCGCCGACTCTTCTTGCCTTAACCTCAAGAACGGGCATGATGTTTTCCATAGCCTGTGTAAACACCTCTATAGCCTCTTTGCCTGTCTTTTCAGCAATAATTTCGAAAGCGCCGTATACAATACTCTGAGCTACACCCTTCTTACCATCGAGCATTATGTTGTTTATAAGCTTTGTTACAACAACATTGTTGTACATAGGATCAGGGAGTATTTCTCTCTTAGCGATATAACCTTTACGTGGCACTATCCTTCCCTCCTTCATAATAAAATGATTTCATAGGTACTCAAGCTTTAGAGCTTGTTGTGCTCAATACAAATATATATAATTGCGTATTGACGCACTAACTTACCTTTTTAACCTATTCGCAAAAGCGAATTTGTCCGATTACTTGCCGGCTTTTGCACCGTACTTGGATCTGGACTGATTTCTGTTAGCAACACCGGAAGCATCCAATGCACCACGGATAATGTGGTATCTAACACCAGGGAGGTCCTTAACTCTTCCACCTCTTATAAGAACAACACTGTGTTCCTGAAGGTTGTGACCTATACCGGGAATGTACGCTGAAACTTCTACACCATTTGTAAGTCTTACTCTGGCCATCTTACGAAGAGCTGAGTTAGGCTTTTTGGGTGTCATAGTCTTAACAGCTGTACATACACCTCTCTTCTGAGGAGCACTCTGATCGGTAGCCTTCTTCTTTAAAGAGTTGAAACCAACCTGAAGTGCAGGTGCTGTAGACTTCTTTACGGATGTCTGTCTGCCCTTTTTTACTAACTGGTTAAATGTTGGCAAATGTATTCACCTCCTATATATAATGTATATATTAAACGCCAAAGGCGGTTAATAACTATTTTGGCAAAACTGCCACCGATGCATCCACATCTATAGAGCACGCTTTTCCAAGCTCGGCCCTTGTAGCTACAAGCTCTACGGGAACACCGTTTTTTCTGCAGGCGTCTAAAATCCTGCGTGTCATGCTAGGCTCGGTATTGCCTGCCACAAACGCCTTTTGTGCCAAGCCCGACTCAATGAGCTTGAGTGAGCGGCGCATACCGACAACTGCCTTTTTGCCGCGAACTTCGTCTATCATTATAATCCTCCTTAGAGAAATATAACCATAAGAAATACTGCATATACACATAGTAGTACATACTATCGCATAATCATACTCGTATATTATATAACAAAGCATATACCGTGTCAAGAGTTTTTTGTAATTAGTTTGTAACTATATTGTTCCCCAAAATCCAAGGAAACAAAAAAGAGAGCGGACAACTTAAATCCGCTCTCGAAATTTTTTGTACTATTCTATGTTGTATCCCTTTTTCTTTATTACATCCACAACCTTGTCTACCATTGTACAGCAAAGGGTTTCGCCTCTTGCCTCTACCATAACTCTTATAACAGGCTCTGTGCCGCTCTTTCTTAAAAGAATTCTTCCGTCGGAACCAAGAGTATCAGCTGCATTTTCAACAGCCTCTTTAACATCGGCATCGTTTATAACTGCATCCTTGTCGGCAACCTTAACATTCTTGGTAATCTGCGGGAATCTTACAAAGCCGTCGCAGAGTTTGTTGGAAGGAAGCTTTCTTTCTATAAACACTTCCATAACCTTAAGTGCGGTTATAAGGCCGTCTCCGGTAGATGCATATTTGGAGAAGATAATGTGTCCTGACTCCTCACCGCCGAGACAATAACCCTCTTTTTGCATGGCTTCATACACATACTTGTCGCCTACATCGGTTTTGACATAGGATATTCCCTTTTCGTCAAAAGCCTTGTACAGACCAAGATTTGACATTACGGTTGTTACTACAGTATCCTTTGCAAGCTTGCCATTTTCTTTCATGTAGCAACCGCAAAGGTAAAGTATATGGTCGCCTGTAAGCACATTTCCATCGCAGTCAACTGCAAGACATCTGTCTGCATCGCCATCAAAGGCAAAGCCTATGTCGAGGTCATTGTCCTTTACAAGCTGGCAAAGCCCCTCTATATGAGTAGAACCGCAGCCGTTGTTTATATTTGTTCCGTTTGGTGTGTTGTTTATTACAAAAGTCTCTGCGCCAAGGGTATCGAAGATGTTTTTTGCAAGCATCCAGGTGCTTCCGTTGGAAGCATCAAGTCCTACCTTTATATCCTTATAGCTGTTTTTTGCAAGAGATATTATATAGCCTGTATAACGGTTTCTTCCTGCGGAATAATCCACTGTTCTTCCTATGGCCTCGCCAGTTGCAAGTGGAAGCTCATCTATAATTCCGTCAAGATACGCCTCAATATCGGCAATTATCTCCTCGCTCATCTTTTCACCGCGGCTGTTTATGAGCTTTATTCCATTGTCATAGTATGGATTGTGGCTTGCGGATATCATAATACCGCAGTCAAATTCGTCTGTTCTTGCTACATAGCTTACCGAGGGAGTGGTGGTAACATGCAAAAGATACACATCTGCTCCGCTTGCGGTAAGTCCTGCAACAAGAGCATATTCAAACATATAGCTTGAGCGTCTTGTGTCTTTTCCTATAACCACTCTGCACTTATGGTCCTGACCAAAATACCAGCCTAAGTATCTTCCTACCTTAAATGCGTGTTCAACTGTGAGTGTTTTATTTGCTTCACCTCTGAAGCCGTCTGTTCCAAAATATTTTCCCACAACAATCACTCCTATTCTATTGTCATAGATTTGGTATAATCAAAAGTCCTGTCTGCCGACAAATTATCTTTTCTTAACTATATCGTCCTTAGTTTTAAATATGGAATTTTCCTCAACATATCCTCTTACCATAGACAAAGGATATACGGTGCAGTTCTTTCCAATAACTGTACCGGGGCAGAGCACACTCTGGCAGCCCACTTCGGTAAAATCTCCGACCATAGCACCGAATTTTTTAAGGCCTGTTTCTATTTTCCCATCTTTTGTGTTTACAGTGACAAGGGTTTTGTCACTTTTTACATTGGATGTAATAGCTCCCGCACCAAGATGTGATTTATAACCCAGTATAGAGTCTCCTATATAATTATAATGCGGCACTTGAACATTATCGAAAATGATGCTGTTTTTAACCTCGGTGGAATTGCCCACTACGCAATCCTTGCCTACTATTACACTGCCTCGTATAAATGCACAATGCCTTACCTCAGTGCCCTCGTCTATGATGCAGGGAGGTGCAATATGCGCACTCTTTGCAACCTTGGCACTTTTGGCTATCCACACATTTTCCTCTACCTCATCGTAGATTCCTTTGTCAAGGCTCTTGCCAAGCTCTATTATAAAGCTTTTTATAGACGATAGTGCCTCCCAAGGAAATATGGTGTTTTCGAGTATGGGACGAGCTTTTGTATGACTTAAGTCAAAAATCTCGTTTGTCTTCATAAATTTCCCCCTTTTAATGTAGTATTCTCTTGCTTAAAGTATATCATAAGTCGGATCGTAGCCATGTCGTTCTG
>JAZNFW010000087.1:0-2140 GCA_045576175.1 Clostridia bacterium
AAAGAGATATTTAGGAAGCTTCGACAACCACTTCTCTACAATAGGTCTTGTAGGTATGAACGAGGTTGGCTTAAATGCTAAGTGGCTCAAGGCAGACCTTACAGACGAAAAGACACAGCAGTTTACAAAAGATGTGTTAAATCATATGAGAGAGCGTCTTTCCGACTATCAGATGGAATACGGCGACCTCTATAACCTCGAGGCAACACCTGCAGAGTCCACCGCTTTCCGTCTTGCAAAGCACGACTTAAAGCACTATCCCGAAATTATAACAGCAGGCGAAGAGGGCGGCTCTCCATACTACACAAACAGCTCGCATCTCCCCGTTGGATACACAGAGGATATCTTTACAGCACTCGATATTCAGGACGAGCTCCAGACACTCTACACATCGGGTACAGTATTCCACGCTTTCCTTGGCGAAAAGCTCCCCGACTGGAGTGCGGCAGCTTCTCTTGTACGCAAGATTGCAGAAAACTATCGTTTGCCCTACTACACACTTTCTCCCACATACTCTGTATGTAAGAAGCACGGCTACCTCCCCGGCGAGCAGTTTACCTGCCCCGAGTGCGGAGAAACCACAGAGGTTTACAGCCGTATTACCGGTTACTATCGTCCCGTACAGAACTGGAACGACGGTAAGTCACAGGAGTATAAAGAGCGTAAGGTATACGATATCGAAAACTCCAAGCTTACAAAGGGTGCAAAGGCTGAGGCAAAAGAATGTGTGTCCTGCGAGAAGGAAAGCACAGTAGAGGACGGAAACTACCTCTTTACAACTGCAACCTGCCCCAACTGTAAGGTGGCTTGTGCTCTCCTTGACAAAAACTCAGTAGCATACACCAAGCTTCTTGCAAATGAAAATGTAGAGCTTACAAATGCGTTCGAAATCAAGCAGGCTCCTACACTTGTTGTAGTAGAAGGCGGAAAAGCCACCAAGTATGTAGGCGTTTCCGATATCAAAAAAGCTTTGAAAGTGTGACACAAATGAATTTATATGATATTGCTATTATAGGCGGCGGACCTGCGGGGCTGACCGCCGCAATATATGCCGGCAGAGCGAATAAGAAGGTTGTCATCATTGAAAAAGGCACCTTTGGAGGACAGATTACATCCTCTCCCAAGGTGGAGAACATCCCAGGTTTTGTGAGTGTTACAGGCAACGAATTTGCCGAAAAACTCATAGAGCAGGCAGTATCTCTCGATGCACAGATAGAGTGCTGCGAAGCACAAAAGATCATCCCCGGCGAATACTTTACCGTTGTTACCGATGATGGAGATTTCTTTGCAAAATCCGTCATTATAGCAACAGGTACCAAGCATAGACTCTTAGGCCTTGACAGAGAGGACGAATTCATAGGAAACGGAATTTCTTTCTGCGCCGTTTGCGACGGAGCCTTTTATACTGGAAAAACCGTTGCAGTTATAGGCGGAGGCAATTCCGCACTTCAGGAAGCACTTCTTCTTTCCGAAACAAGCAAAAAGGTAGTTGTTGTGCAGAATCTGGATTTCCTCACTGGCGAAAAGAAGCTTCAGGAATTAGTAAGTAAGAAGGCAAATATAGAGGTTATACTTGGAACTGTAGTTAAAGAGTTTTTGGGCGGTACAGATCTTACTGGCATAAAGGTATCAAACGGAACCGATACTTACAACATAGATGTAGATGGTGTATTTGTTGCCATAGGACTATTGCCACAAAATGAGGCGTTTTCCGATGCGGTTAGTCTCGATGGCGGCGGATATGTTGTGTCGGGCGAAGATTGCCTTACAAATGCAGAGGGAATTTTCGTGGCGGGCGATTGCCGTACCAAGAGAATACGTCAGGTAGCAACTGCAGCTGCAGACGGAGCCATAGCGGCACTGGCGGCTTGCGAATATATAGGATAAAAGATGCTTTTTTATGGCACACTTCGTGAGGGAGTGTGCCATAGTTGTTTTTTAATGGGTGCATTATTTCTAAGAAAGATGTTAATTTTTAATTATTTGGGAATAAACCGCAAGGGGAGCCAACAGCTGCTCCCCTTGCATCCCCAGCCGTCCGCTGTGAAATATGCAGGGAAAACAAAAATAAAAAGGCAAAGATTTATCGTCGCTGCGGACGCGAGTATTTACTCGCTTGTCCTCGCTAAACGGCAAATGT
>JAZNFW010000088.1:0-9653 GCA_045576175.1 Clostridia bacterium
TGGTCGGAGTGACGGGACTTGAACCCACGGCCCCCAGACCCCCAGTCTGGTGCGCTACCAACTGCGCTACACCCCGATATAGTGGCGCGCCTAAGTGGATTCGAACCACCGGCCTAACGCTTAGGAGGCGTTCGCTCTATCCTACTGAGCTATAGGCGCGTGCAAATCCATGGCACATCTGCTACATTTAAATATATTACCTCAAAAACTGTGCTTTGTCAAGTGTTTATTGCCAAAAAGTGAAAAAGATTTTTAAAATATTTCCCCCTTTTCAAAATTCGTATTTTGTGGTAGAATGTATTAAAAGATATTGTTTTGGAGAAACCTATGAAAAAATTATTTGCAATAGTTCTTATAATAATAGCACTCATCTCTACGCTTGCACAGGCAAAGGAAACAGAGTTTCTGTCTGTATGGGATTCGGCGGATATGCTAAGAGACGAAACCGAGCGTTATATATACACACAAAACCGCATATTATCCGAAAAAACAGGTGCTAGAATAATAATAGCCACAGCTTTGTCATCAGGCGAGCTTTCATTAAGTCAGTATGCCGACAATTTGTATGCAGAGCTTGGTGTAAAGTCAATTGGAAGAGGCAACAGCATTTTTATTTTGCTTTGTAGGGACGAGGCGGACTACTGCATAAAGGTGTCGGATGCACTGCTTGGTGTTCTTTCCCATTCGGATGCTCACTTATATCTTGTGGAGAATATGGAAAAGGATTTTGCAAAGGGCGACTACGACAGTGCCTCTATTAAGACCTACAACGCTCTTGCCGACTGGTACAAGGAAAAGTATCATATAGATTTGTCGCTTACAGAGGATATGACAGACTATGAAAATATAGTAAAGACGGAAAGGGAAAGAGAGCTTTTACGCACAATACTTATTGCTGTGGCAGTTGTGCTTGTAAGCTTTGGACTAGCTTATGCACTTATTCGCTACAGAAGGCAAAAGAGGATGAGGCGTCTTCTTGAAAAACGACAGGAGCGCAGAAGACGCTATGCTCAGGCTCTTATGAGCAAAAAATAGTCCGGCCTTTTGGTTGACTTAAGTAAATTTCGAAGGTATAATAGTCCTATATTCAGTACAAAGGAAGATAGATATGAGTAATAAAGAAAAGAAATGCCATATAACTTCAATAGGCGGACAGGCGGTTATAGAGGGCGTTATGATGCGAGGCCCCAAGAATATCGCTACCGCCGTGCGAAAGTCCGACGGCACTATAATAGTAGACAAAAAAGATATATCAAGCTTTGTGACCAAATACAAGTTAAACAAAATCCCCATAGTAAGAGGTGTGTTCTCATTTATAGATTCGCTTGTTACGGGTATGAAATGCCTTATGTTTTCGGCAGACCAGGTGGATTTGGATGAGGACGAGACATACCAGAACTCAAAGTTTGAAAACTGGCTCGAGGATAAATTGGGCGATAAGATAAAGGATATTGCCATATATTTTGCAGTGGCAGTTGCCGTGGTTTTTAGCATAGGGCTTTTTATGCTTTTGCCAAATGCTCTTGCGGGCGTTGTGGATATATTTACAGACAACAAACTTGTTCTCAATCTCTCCGAGGGTATAATCCGTATGCTGATTTTTATGGGGTATCTTCTTCTTGTATCCAGAATGAAGGATATACAAAGGGTATTCCAGTACCACGGTGCAGAGCACAAGACTATTGCCACATACGAAGCAGGCGACGAGCTTACCGTGGAGAACGCAAGGAAACATTCCAGACTTCATCCAAGATGCGGTACAAGCTTTTTACTTATAGTAATGGTTGTGAGCATCATTATATTTTCTTTCTTAAGATGGGGTGCTATGTGGCAGAATATGCTTATGCGTCTTGCACTTATGCCTGTTGTGGCAGGCGTGTCCTACGAGCTTATTAAGTTTGCAGGAAGATGCAAGCTAAAGGCGGTAAAGATAATTACAATGCCTGGTTTGTGGCTCCAGAAAATTACCACAAGAGAGCCTGACGACAGTCAGCTTGAGGTTGCAATAGAATCATTAAAGGCAGTACTCACCGATAACAAAGAGGACGACAAATGGTAAATTACAAAATAGGCGATGCCCTTAAAGAGGGCATCGCTTCTCTTAACGAAAGTAAAATAGAATCTTCTGTTACAGATGCAAGGGTACTTCTTTGCCATGTGCTTTCCTGCGACAGCCTGTATCTTACAGTTTATAAGGACAACGCTATGAAAGAGGAAGATGCAAAAAAGTACTTTGAATTTATAAACAGGCGAAAAAAGTGCGAGCCTGTGAGCTATATTACTGGCAAAAAAGAATTTATGTCGCTGGATTTTTGCGTAGATAGCGGAGTTCTTATACCAAGGCCCGACACAGAGGTGCTGTGCACACTCGCCATAGAAAAATTAAAGGATATGGAAAGTGTAAATATAATCGATATGTGTACAGGCTCGGGGGCAGTGGCAGTGGCACTTAAAAAATACATCCCCCAAAGCACTGTAACAGCTCTCGATATATCTGACGATGCAATACGAGTTGCAAATCGCAACGCCAAACTAAACGGTGTGGATATAGAGGTAAAAAAGCACGATGTAAAAATTCCCTACACCGCCTTGGCAGATGCGGTGGTATCAAATCCGCCGTATATTCCCACGAGGGTTGTTGGCACACTGGATACCGATGTGGCTGACTTTGAACCTCATCTTGCTTTAGACGGGGGAGCGGACGGGCTGGACTTTTACAAAGCCATAGTAAAAAACATCCGCCAAAGTCTTAAAGCGGGAGGTCTTGTCGCCTTTGAGGTGGGGCACGACCAGTGGGAGAGCGTAGCAGATATTATGAAAGAGGATTTCACAGATATAGGCTACAGAGAAGATATTGCAGGCATAAAGCGTGTGGTGTACGGCACACTCAAATAAAATTTACGCCAGCTCAAGTGCTCTTGTAAGGAGCCTTAGGTTTGGCGGGTAAACAGTATCAAAGTCCGATATCGGCAGGGGATTTTCGCCCCTGCCGATTTCTATTGTGTAGCCGGGGCGGTTGTAGTAGGATATGTACCAGTCCTTGTATCCTGCAAAGCCGGAGGCGTAGGGGGTTATAGCCTTTTGGTATCCGCTCACACGGGAGAGCTCGTCGGCTATTTCTTCGCTGCGAGGGGGCAGAAAGTCTAGGTACTTCCAATATATTATATCGCCCTGAGTGTGCATGGAGATTGTAAGGGCAAAGTCATTTGCTACAGTAAGGTTATATAGGCTACGGCTCTCTAGTGCAGAAAGGGGCGAGGAGCCTACAAAATCCCTTGGTGCAGGCGATGTAAAGCCCTGCGATGCTTTTATTTCCCTTGCTCTTTCCCACGACGCCGGATAGTTTAAGTTAAGATCGGTGCCTGCAATATTGGCTTTCCAACCGTTTGGAAAGGATATGGCAGGGTATGCCGAGGCTATGGCACGGGCATTTATGTAGTATGGAGAATCTACAGGTATTGCGCCGTTTACAAGGTCAACACCATCGGGATTTACCAAGGGGAGAACAAAGAGCTTTTTAGATGTGTAGAGTCCGTTTGCGTCTGCACCCGAAAGATTACCGCTTGATGTGAGAGCCTTTAGGTAATCCTCGGCAAATTTTAACAAAACTGGAGTGGTAATCCACTCGTTTGCGTGGTGCGAGGCATTGTAGAACACATTTTTGCCTCCTGTGCCTATGGTAAGATACCAAAGCTCTTTTCCCATCACCGACTCGCCCGCACTCGCTCTTGATATAAAAGGATAGCGGACCGAGAGCCCCTCTGTTATGTAGTCTGTAAGCTCATATGAATAATTAACATTTGTGGGCACCACATCAAAGCCAAAGGGCACAATAACCGATGCACCCGGAGTATATTCCAGAAGCGAGGGATTGGCTCTACGTATTGCATCGGCAGTTGTGCCGTATCTTTGGGAGAGGGTGTCTATTGTTTCGCCGCTTTGAATAACGGCAGTTGTGTAGCCCTTAAGGTAGGGTATGATAAACTCATATGTCACCTCGCCTGCAACACCGTCTGCCTCAATTCCCACACTGTTTTGAAAAGCCACAAGTGCACGGTGCACACTGTCGTCAAACACATCCTTTATTCCGCCTGCGGAAAATCCGGCACGCCCCAGTGCAAGAGAGAGGTATTCTACATCAACCCCACGGCTATCTAATTTAAGAACTCTCATAAAGACATCTCCTTAAAAATTGTTATTTACATTATATGTTTACTGTCTTTAAACTTTAACGAATTTTTTGGAGATTTTTTGAAAACGGGCATTTTTGTTAAGTTTACATAATGCCGATAATTTTAAAATTTGAGCATAAGATTTTTTACTTTTGCCCGATTGGGCAGAAAAAAAAATTGTATAAAAATACGCTCGGCATTTTACTTAAAAATTGGAGTTTTAACTATTTTTAAGGAAAATTTTTCAAAAAACCAAAGTGTCTCAAAAGTAGGCATTTAGGGGGTTTAATCCACATATCCACATTGTTATCCACAAAAAAATCGTGTCAAAAGATAAAAAATTTTTCAAAAATTTGCAAAAAAATGCAAAAAATATTATGGGTTACATAATATTTTATTTAACATTTCCGTAATAACTTTTCCGGTGAAATTTTATCAAAAAATCGCGAAAAAATCTTGTCCAAAAAAACCAAACTTATTTTGAAGAAAGCTCGCAAAACCGCATAAACACTGGATTTGCGAGCTTTGAGGTTTGTTTTGTCTGTAAAAAAGGGGACAAAGAGAGGGAATTTTTGAAGGTTTGAAAAAAATATGAAAATTTTTTTAAATAATACTTGACAAAACCTAAAATGTGAGTTATAATGCACTCGTAAAGTCAAAGAAAGTCAAAGTCAAAAACTTTTAGGAGGTTTTTCCTATGAAAATAAGCGATTCCATAGAGAGCTTTATAATGGAGCTTCTTACCGCCAAGGGTTCGGTAGAGCTTAGGCGAAACGAGCTGGCACAGTATTTTAACTGTGTGCCCTCGCAGATAAATTATGTTATTCAGACAAGGTTTACCACGGAGAGAGGATATGTTGTGGAGAGCAGGCGGGGCGGAGGCGGATATGTAAAGATAAGCCGTGTGGAGCTTCCGGGCGGAAGCATAATAGAACATATATTAAATTCTGTGGGCGACAGTATAGATGTAATGACAGTTGAGGCACTTTTAAATAATATGTATGCAAACGAAATAATAGGCTCTGCAGAGGCAAAGATTATTATGACGGCGTGTTCGGGCGGAGCACTGTCCTCAATAAGTGATGGCGCACTCAAAAACAGAGTAAGGGCAGATATATTTAAGAATTTGCTTTTGCTCTTTGCGTAACTTGGATTTTTAAAGGGAGGAATTTTTATGCTATGTACAAACTGCAATAAGAACAATGCACAGTTCCACTACAAACAGATTATAGGAAACAAAAAAACAGAGCACCATCTTTGCACCTCGTGTGCACAATCACTTGGATTTTTAAACAAGACGGACGGTATATTTGATATAGGAAGTATATTAAATGATTTTATATCTGTTCCAAATAAAAGCTCTATGTCCAAGACTTCACACAGCTGCAAGGTGTGCGGCACAACATATGATGAGTTCAGACGCTCGGGGCTTTTGGGCTGTGACAGATGCTACGATGCATTTTCCGGCATAATAGAAACCTCGCTTTCGCAGATACAGCCGTCAACTACACACAAGGGAACCCTCGGCGGTGAAGCAGGAAAGAGAATAGAGAGGGAAAATGAAATCACATCCTTAAAGGATGAACTTAAAAAGGCAATTATAGATGAGCGCTATGAGGATGCTGCTCTAATCCGCGACAAAATTAAGAAACTGGAGGAAAAGGAAAATGGCTAAATGGTATAATGATACAGGCTTCCAGGATGATATAGTTTTGAGCACAAGGGTAAGACTTGCCCGAAACATAAAGGATATTCCATTTCCCCGTAAGATGACAGACGATGATGCAAGAAAGGTTATATCCATAGTAGACGAAGCACTTAAAGGTACAAACTTGGGATTTACATCTGTCGACATTCAGTCTATGACCGCACCCGAAACAGAAAAGCTTGTGGAAAAGAGATATATAAGCCCCAATTTTGCAAGACAGATAAAGCCTGCAAATCTCTTTGTAAGCTCTGACGAAAGCCTCTCGGTAATGGTAAATGAGGAAGACCACATAAGAATGCAGGCAATTTTTGCAGGCTTTGAGTGTCAGAGAGCATATGAGATGATATCAAAGCTCGACGAGTGCGTTGCAAAGAGCACGCAGTATGCCGTCCACCAAAAATACGGCTACCTTACAAGCTGCCTTACAAACGCAGGAACAGGTATGAGGATTTCGTGTATGATGCATCTTCCTGCAATATGCAAGTCCAATATTGCCGACAGCCTCTTTGGTGCACTGGGTAAGCTCGGTATTACCGTAAGGGGAATGTACGGCGAAGGCTCAAAGGCGTCGGGCTATATATTCCAGATTTCCAATCAGATGACACTCGGCATAAGCGAAAAGGAAATAGCCGACAGAATGAATGATGTGGTAAATCAGCTTATAGCCAAAGAGAGAGATTTAAGACAGGCACTATTAAAACAGGATAGTTTTTCTTTGGAGGATAAAATAATGCGTTCTGTGGGTATACTCAAAACAGCAAGACTTTTGTCCACAAAGGAAATGCTCGGCCTTATGTCGAATATACGCATGGGCATATCGCTGGGTATGGTAGATAACATAGAGGCAAGGACACTTAGCTTTCTTATGGTGGAAACCTCTCCTTATCACCTTACACAAGGCGCAGATGACCCGAGGGAAAGAGATGTAAAGAGAGCGAAAATCGTTCGCGAAAAACTTGGAAATGAGGTGTAGTATATGGATTCAAGATTTTCTAAAGACTCACGCAGGATACTTATGCTGTCTCACGAGACGGCAACAAATCTTAACTACAACTATGTGGGAACAGAGCACATAGTTGCGGCAATATTAAAAGACGGCTCAACCGATGTTTCCTCTGCACTGGAAGCACAGGGCATAAGCTATGAAGCGGTTACGGAGAAGATAACCCAGTACACAAAGCCAACAGGCAGTGCACCTTTAAATCAGACCTTGCCGTTTACACCCAGAACCAAAATAATTCTTGAAATAAGCTTCAACGAAGCCAAAAAGGCAGGCTCACTCTTGATTGAGCCTGAGCACATCTTCCTTGCAATAGCAAGAGAGGGTCACAGTGTGGGAGTAAAGATACTAAGAGACCTTGGTCTTGACTTCTCTCTGGCAGTGTCGGGCATTACAGGCTCATCGGCAGATGAGGATTTGGGCGAGGAAAAGCACTCTTCCAAAAAATCTTTAAAAAGCCTAGAGAAGTTTGCCACCGACCTTACAAAGCTTGCCGAGGAAGGAAAGTTTGACCCCATAATAGGAAGAGATAAGGAAATAGAAAGAGTAATACAGATACTTTCAAGGCGTACCAAGAACAATCCCTGCCTTATAGGCGAGCCGGGAGTTGGAAAAACTGCGGTAGCCGAGGGACTTGCATCAAAAATCGCCGAGGGCAGTATCCCCGAAATATTAAAGGGCAAGAGAATATATTCATTGGACCTTTCGGGAATGATTGCAGGCACAAAGTACAGAGGCGAATTTGAGGAGAGAATAAAGGGAGCACTGGACGAGGTAAAAAAGGACAAAAATATAATTCTCTTTATAGATGAGGTGCACACTCTCGTGGGAGCAGGTGCTGCCGAGGGTGCTATGGACGCCGCAAACATATTGAAACCGCTTCTTGCAAGGGGCGAGCTTCAGCTAATAGGTGCCACCACACTGGATGAGTACCGCAAAAATATAGAAAAAGATGCCGCATTAGAGAGGCGTTTTCAGCCTATAACAGTGGGCGAGCCTACCGTGGAAGAAACTGTGGAAATCTTAAAGGGAATAAGAGAAAAGTACGAAAATCACCACAAGGTTACAATTACCGATGCGGCACTTGAGAGTGCAGCCAAGCTTTCGGACAGATATATAAGCGACAGATTTTTGCCCGACAAGGCAATAGACCTCATAGATGAGGCAGCGTCCAAGGTGCGTATGAAGGCGTTTACCGCTCCGCCCGATATTACGGATATTGAGAAAAAGCTGGAGAGTATATCTTCTTTAAAGCGAAGTGCCATAGAAAATCAGGATTTTGAACAGGCGGCAAAGCTTCGTGATGAAGAAGAGGCAGTCCGCAAGGAGCTTTCTGACAGAAAACTTAAGTGGGAAAAAACCAATTCCAAGGAAGAGCTTTGCGTAACCGAGGACGAAATATGCGATTGCCTAACCGACTGGACATCCATACCCGTGAGAAAGCTTGCAGGAGAGGAAGAAAAGCGTCTTAAGAATATGGAGGAAATAATCCATAACCGTGTAATAGGTCAGGACGAGGCAGTTGTGGCGGTGTCCAAGGCAATAAGAAGAGGAAGAACAGGTCTTAAGGACCCCAAGAGACCTACAGGCTCATTTATATTCTTGGGTCCCACAGGTGTGGGAAAGACCGAGCTTTGTAAGGCGCTTGCCGAGGCAGTATTCGGTGATGAGGATGCAGTTATCCGCATAGATATGAGTGAATATATGGATAAACACAATGTGTCAAGGCTCGTAGGCTCTCCTCCCGGATTTGTGGGCTATGAAGAGGGCGGTCAGCTTACCGAAAAGGTAAGAAGAAAGCCGTATTCCGTTGTACTCTTCGACGAAATAGAAAAGGCACACCCCGATGTGTTTAACATACTTTTGCAAATCCTTGAGGACGGAATACTCACAGATTCGCAGGGAAGAAGGGTGGACTTTAAAAACACCATAATCATTATGACATCAAATGTGGGTGCAAGACAAATTACCGAAAAGGCAAAGATGTCGCTTGGTTTTGGAAGTGCAGAGGCGGATGCCAATGCAGACTATGAGTCAGTAAAGGCTAAGGTAATGGGCGAGCTTAAGGAGATGTTCCGCCCTGAGCTTATAAACCGAATAGACGAAATCATAGTATTTAGAAAGCTCACCGAGGACGAGATAAAATCCATAGCGGAGATTATGCTTTCATCACTTAAAAAGAGAATGGCAGAAATCGGTCACAATGTGGAATTCACTTCCGCTCTTACAGAGCACCTTGCCAAAGCGGGCTACGATGATGTGTACGGAGCAAGACCACTTCGAAGAGCAATTCAATCCAAGGTGGAGGATTTTCTTGCAGATGCAATCCTTGGCGGTGAGCTTAAGGATAAGGAAAAAATCACAGTGGATTATGATGGAGAAAAGGTAGTAATAGGGTAAGATGGGCAAGGGGGTGCCTTGCAACCCGGGTGCTAGATTTTGTAATGAGTGCCCCAACGCCAAGATGAAATTTTATTTTTTAATTATTTGGGAAAAGACCGTAGGGGTGACCTGCAGGTGTCACCCCCACGCCCCCTCCCCGTCCGCTAGGTCTTTTACGGCTAAAAACCCATCTTAAAAACATACACCCTACCGCCGTTGCGGAAGCAGAAATATTTTCTGCAAGTCCTCACTAAACGGCACTTGAATAATGGAACTTAATTTTCTCAAGTGCCGTTTGCGGTGTATCTGCGTTTTTAAGAGAGGTTTTCTTTACGCCAAAAGCCCTAGGCGGAATTTTGGTTTGTGCTTATCGTAAGTTTGTTCTCATTTT
>JAZNFW010000089.1:0-6286 GCA_045576175.1 Clostridia bacterium
ACGATTAGCCTTTGGCTTTTTATTTTTGTTTTCCCTGCATATTTCACAGCGGACGGGGAGGGGGCGTGGGGGTGACACCTGCAGGTCACCCCTACGGTCTTTTCCCAAATAATTAAAAAATAAAATCTTTTTTGGTGATGAGCCACTCATTATGAAACATAATAAACAATAAAAAAATCACCCCCACCCAGATAAAACCACCTGCAGTGAGGGTTATAGGGGTGACAACTTAGGGCACCCCTAAGTTTACTCAGGAAAATTCTCCCCTGTTGCATAATCTATTATCACTCCGGGCTGAACATTGTAGCAGTACACATTAAAGCATATTCCCGCCCCATTGTCCTCCACGCTTATTGCCTCCATAAGCACGCCCGAGCAAAGTTGATTGTCCCCTTCAAATATGGGTGTTACTCTGTACATAACGTGGTTTCCCGTATCTTTTATATAGTCGGCAACCTCGTTTTCAAATGGGAGCATTCCCTCCACATTCATATACCTTGTTCCCGTGATCAAATTTTCCCTTGTGGCATTTTCGCCCGTCAATTGATAGCCTATGAGGTGGCATCTGTTGTAGACATATTTTCCGTCTACAAAATCATACTTTTCGTTCTGCCAACCGCTTGGCTTTACATAGCCTATATACCCTCTGTCCTCGGTGGGCATAAGGTCTCTTCCTATGCTTGCCACGCAGGCGGTGCATCTTTCGAGTGCGTCGGTCTCTCCGTAGCTTTCAAAGGAAACATCTGTAATTTCGTCCTCGGTAAAAAAGGGGATGTTGCCGTTTACCACAGTATACGGCTCGCCCGAAAATTCTGCAATCTCAGCAAACCAGTCTGCATTTGGCTCTGACAAGTTCTCTTCGGGGAGCAGTGTAAAGCGACCTATAACTGCAACAATAAGTGCAACTAAAAGCAGTAGTGTTTTTTTCTTCATTGTCTGTTCCTCGCATCACATCGAAAAGAAGTCCATCTGTCTGCTCTCGGGCATACCGTCCAATATTCCCGCTTTTCGCATAACCTCTACAACGGTTTTATTAACCTTTGCTCTTTGCTGAAGGTCATCTATAGAGTCAAACTTTTCTTCATCTCTTGCTTCGCAAATTGCTATTGCAGCGTTGGTACCTACACCGGGGAGTGCATTAAGTGGCGGAATGATGCCCGTTTCGGTGGGCAAAAACTTTGTGGCGTGAGACTTGTAGAGGTCAATGCTATCAAAGCTTATGCCTCTTGCGTACATCTCTACAACAAGCTCAAGGATGGTTATCATTCTCTTTTCCTTATCGCTTATTTCCTTTGCCGCCTCTTTTGCCTCAAAGGTTTTGAGGCACTCTCTGGCGTAGTCCAATCCCTGTGCCATAATTTCAGAATCGAATTCATCGGCACGCACGGTAAAGTACGAGCAGTAGAATTCCTTGGGATAATGCACCTTGAAATACGCTATTCTGTAGGCACTGGTTACATAAGCCACGGCGTGTGCCTTGGGGAACATATACTTTATCTTCTTACAGGAATCTATGTACCATTCGGGAATATCATTTTCCCTCATTATAGCTTCAAATTCCTCGGTGAGTCCTTTGCCCTTTCGCACATTTTCCATTATTTTAAATGCCTTGGCATTTTCTACTCCGTGATGTATGAGGTACACCATAATATCGTCTCTTGTACAGATTGCTTCTTTAAGAGTACAGGTGCCCGATCGGATTAAATCCTGTGCGTTATTAAGCCACACATCTGTACCGTGCGAAAGTCCCGAAATACGCACAAGCTCCGAAAATGTGGTGGGCTTTGTGTCCACAAGCATCTGGCGGACGAACTTGGTGCCGAATTCAGGCACGGCAAAGGTGCCCACGGGACTTCCTATTGCCTCGGGGCTAACTCCGAGTGCCTCGGTCCCTGTAAAGAGGCTCATAGTCTTGGGGTCATTCATAGGCACACCCACAGGGTCAACGCCTGTGAGGTCACGGAGCATTCTTATAACCGTAGGATCATCGTGGCCCAGAATATCGAGCTTAAGAAGGTTCTTGTCTATGGAATGATAGTCAAAGTGCAGTGTTATTATGTCGCTGTCGGCATCGTCTGCAGGGTGCTGAACGGGAGAGAACTCGTGCACATCTCTGGAATTTGGCACAACTATTATGCCTCCGGGGTGCTGACCTGTTGTTCTCTTTACGCCTGTGCAGCCCATAACAAGCCTTTCGATTTCCGCATTGGATATGGGTATGTTCTTTGCTTCAAAATATTTCTTAACAAAGCCGTATGCCGTCTTGGACGCAATAGTGCCTATTGTACCTGCCCTGAACACATGGCTCTTTCCAAACAGCTCTTCTATATACTTGTGTGCTCTGCCCTGATAATCGCCCGAGAAGTTAAGGTCGATATCGGGCTCCTTGTCGCCCGAAAAGCCGAGGAAGGTTTCAAACGGAATGTCGTGACCGTCCTTTTGCATAAGCTCTCCGCACTCGGGGCAGTTTTTGTCTTCCATATCGCAACCGCTACCCACAGAGCCATCGTTTATAAACTCTGCATGCTTACACTTGGGGCACACATAGTGGGGGCATAGCGAATTAACCTCGGTAATGTCGCTCATATATGCAACAAGCGACGAGCCTACCGAACCTCTGGAGCCAACCACATAGCCATCCTCGTTGGATTTTCGCACAAGCTTTTGTGCAATAACATAGAGCACGGAATAGCCGTTGGATATTATGGAATTTAGCTCTACATCCACCCTGTCCTTTACAATGGCGGGGAGGTTTTCGCCGTAGAGTCTCTTTGCCTTTTCGTAGGTACTTGTTCTTAGTATTTCGTCCGAATTGGGTATTTCGGGGGGTGCCTTGTCGGGCGGGATGGGCACAATGCCGTCTTCTATCATATCGGCAATTTTGTTTGTGTTTTCCACCACGACCTCGTAGGCAAGCTTGTCTCCAAGGTAGGAGAACTCGCTTAGCATTTCGTCAGTTGTGCGAAAATACAGGGGTGCCTGATTGTCGGCATCCTCAAAGCCCTGACCTGCCATTAGAATTCTTCTGTATATTTCGTCCTCGGGATTTAAAAAGTGAACATCGCAGGTGGCAACGGTGAGCTTGTTTGACTTTTGACCAAGCTCAATGATGGTGCGGTTTATGTATTTTAAATCCTCAACGCTCTCTACAGTGCCTTCCCGCACCAAAAATGCATTGTTTTCGAGGGGCTGTATTTCCATATAGTCGTAGAAATTTATAAGTGACCTTATGCCATCGTAGTCCAGATTGTAGGGGTTGTCCAGAATTGTTCTGTACACCTCTCCCGCCTCGCAAGCAGAGCCGACGAGAAGACCCTTGCGGTGTTTTTGCAAAAGGCTCTTGGGAACTCTGGGGTGTCTGTGGAAATAGTCAAGGTGCGACTTTGAAATGAGCTTGTAGAGATTTCTCATTCCCTCAGGGCTCTTTACAAGCAGTATGCAGTGGTACGACCTTAAGGACTTTATATCCGCCTTGCCCGCAAGAGACACATTGATATCGGATATATCATAAATTTCCTTTTGTTTTAAAAGCTCTATGAGTTTTAAGAAAATTTCCGCCGTAGCCTGTGCATCGTCTATGGCACGGTGATGATTTACAAGACCTGCCTGAAAATGCTTTGAGAGTGTGTCGAGCTTATAGTTTTTAAGTCCCGAAACAGTGCATCTTGCAAGCTCAAGTGTGTCTATGTAGGTAAAGTCAAATTTCAGTCCGATGTTCTTTGCCTTGGCTCTTATAAAAGATGTGTCAAAGCTTGCATTGTGTGCCACAAGAACACTGCCGTCTGCAAAGTCATAGAAGGATTTTAGTGCATCCTCTATAAAGGGTGCGTCCTTTACCATATCGTCACTTATGCCTGTAAGCTCGGTTATGGACTTTGGGATGGGCATATCGGGGTTTACAAAGGTCTGGAATTTTTCTGCCACCTTTCCGCCAATAACCTTTACGGCACCTATTTCGGTAATGGCATCTCTGTCGGCACGAAGACCTGTGGTTTCTATGTCAAAAACCACAAAGCTACTGTCAAACGAACCGCCCTTTGCGCCGTAGACAACATCTGTGGTATCGTTTACAAGATAGCACTCAACGCCGTATATTACCTTTATCTTATCGCCTGCGGTATGCATCGCCTCGGGGAACGCCTGCACATTTCCGTGGTCCGTAACGGCTATTGCCTTGTGGCCCCAGGAAATTGCATTTTTTATAAGCACCTTTGCATCTGTCATACCGTCCATAGAGCTCATTTTTGTGTGCATATGAAGCTCTACTCTCTTTTCTTCCGCAGTGTCCTGTCTGCCCTCTATGACGGTGTCGGTTACTGATGTAACCTTGATTACATTTTCTTTGGTATATGTATCGTAGGAAACTGAACCGCGAACTCGCACCGCTGCACCTTCACGCACTTTTTCCAGAGTTTTTTCCGCCTTTTCGCTGTTTAGAAATGTCTTGCAGGAATACGCACCGCTCTCGTCTGCGAGTATGAAGCTAAGGAGTGTTTTTCCGCTTTTAAGCTCTCTGGTATCGAGCTTTATTACCTTTCCCTCAATAAGTACACTTGGCATACCTTCTGTGATGTCCCTTATCTTTATGGGGGTGGTGTTGCGTGTGGTCTTGGGCTTTTGTACGGGGGTTTCTCTCGGAGGGGGTGGCTCTATTGCAAGTGAATTTAGCTCCTCTTCGTAGAGGCTTTGTCTTTTTTCGTCGGTAAATTCATCCACAAACACAACCTCCACATCCGAGGAGAGCTGTGCCATTATAAGTTTCTTTATTGTCTGCGGACAATTTAGGCTATAGAGCATATCCACTCCGTATTTGCAGAAAATAGTAAATACGCCGTTTTTATACTCTGCTCGGCTATCCAAAAACAGATGACGCACTCCGCCTATGATTTCATTTACATAAAAAACAAGGTTTTTGTAGTAGGTGTCTATATCTATATTCTCTATGGAAAGGTTTTCGTATCTTACTCTGAGGATGAACTCATTTAGGGCATACTCCTTACATACGAGAGATTTGTAATTCTCTATAACATCGTAGGGAATAAGCTCTTTTGAAACGATGGTTATTTCCATTCTTCGCTCGTCGGGATTTGCATCGGATTTAAAGATAACAGCACCTTGAAGCTCGGCAGGAATTACCACATCCTTTATAAGATTTTCCAGTTTATAGTTTTGCATTACATTTCCTCACATAAGTTCTATTTCTTTTACAAGCTCTGCATAAAGCTCTTCCTCGGAGACCTTTTTTACTATCTCGCCTTTTTTGAATATGAGTCCCTCGCCCTTGCCTCCTGCGATGCCTATGTCTGCCTCTCTGGCTACGCCGGGTCCGTTTACCACGCAACCCATAACGGCTACGGTTATGTCTTTTTTTACAGTATCGAGATACTTTTCTACCCTCTTTGCAAGAGCTATGAGGTCTATGCTTGTTCTTCCGCAGGTGGGACAGGACACAAGCGTGGGGCAATTCTTACGCATATCAAGAGCCTTTAGTATTTCCTTTGCCACACTAACTTCTTTAACGGGGTCATCGGTTAAGGAAACTCTTATTGTGTCGCCTATGCCGTCTTTTAAAAGAGAGCCTATTCCTATGGCAGATTTTACTGTGCCGGAAAGGTAGGTACCTGCCTCGGTTACCCCCAGATGAAGCGGGAAGTCGCATTTCTTACTCATTAGTCTGTATGTATCTATGGTTTTATTTACATCCGATGCCTTGAGTGACACCACGATGTCCGAAAAATCGTGTTTTAAAAGCATATCTATGTGCTTCATCGCACTTTCCACCATAGCCTCAGGGGTGGGAGAGCCGTATTTTTGGAGAAGCTCCTTTTCCACCGAGCCGCTGTTTACACCGATGCGGATGGGAACAGCATACTTTTTGGCACAGCGTGCCACAAGGGCTACACCCTCTTCGCTGCCGATGTTGCCGGGATTTATACGCACCTTGTCTACGCCGTTCTCCATACTCTCTATAGCTAAGCGGTAGTCAAAATGTATGTCTGCCACAAGCGGAATGTGTATTCTACTTTTAATTTTGTCTATGGCAAGTGCTGCCTCTTTGTTTGGCACTGCAACACGCACGATGTCGCAGCCTAGCTCTTCCATCTTTAATATCTGCTCAACTGTAGCATCTGCATCGTCTGTACGGGTATTGCACATAGACTGTATGGCAACGGGCGAGCCGCCGCCTATGTATGTGTTTCCTATCTTTATTTTCTTTGTCATATAAAGCACGCTTTCTTATAATATTCTAGTTTCATTTTATCATATTTGCATAATCTAAACAAGT
>JAZNFW010000090.1:0-5644 GCA_045576175.1 Clostridia bacterium
TACTCCAAAGCAAGAAAATCACCGACCTCTTCCCTATAAAAGATGTTATAGCCGAAAATCTATCTCGTCTTGAAGAGAGAATGAAGATGACCACCAAGGTTACGGGTGTGCCTACAGGCTTTAAAGAACTTGACATACGCACAACAGGTATGCAACCATCCGACCTTGTACTTATTGCAGCAAGACCCGCCATGGGTAAGACGAGTTTTGCACTCAATATTGCCACAAATGCAGCGGTAAGGTACAATGTGCCTGTTGCTATATTCAGTCTTGAGATGAGCAAGGAACAGCTTGCAAACAGGATTTTAAGTTCCGAGGCTCTTATTTCGAGCGAGAAGCTAAAGACTGCAGATATAAATAATGAAGATATGGCAAAGCTTGCAGGTGCTATAAACACACTCTCCAAAGCACCCATTTTCATAGATGACACAGCCGGAATCACAGTATCCGAAATCAAGGCAAAATGCCGCAGGCTCAAAATGAAAAATCAGCTTGGTCTTGTAGTTATAGACTATCTACAGCTCATTCAAGGAAACAGTCGCGAGGGACGCCAGCAGGAAGTTTCGGAAAACAGCCGTTTTCTTAAGATTATGGCAAAGGAACTTAATGTTCCCGTAATCACACTTTCGCAGCTCAGCCGAGCTCCCGATCAGCGTTCGGACCATCATCCTATGCTCAGCGACCTTAGAGAATCCGGCTCAATCGAGCAGGATGCAGATATGGTTATGTTCCTGTACAGAGAAGATTACTACGAAAAGGAAACCGACAGAAAAAATATCGTTGAATGTATTATTGCCAAGTTCAGAAACGGAAGTACCGGCACCTTCGATATTGGTTGGCGTGGAGAATTTACAAAATTTATGGATTTGGATACCTCTCACCAGGAGCCGAATTTTTGATAACCAAATACAGGAAGTGAGATTTTGATTTCTTTAAAAGACAAAGTCATATCAACCATTAAAAAATTCAATATGTTAAATCCCGGCGACCGGATTGTTGTTGGTTTGTCCGGCGGTGCAGATTCCTGTGTTTTGACTTATATACTCTCAAAAATTTGCATTTCTCACGGAATAACAGTTGTTGCCGCACATCTTAACCACGGAATAAGGGGTCAGGAAGCCGATAGAGATATGGAGTTTTCAAAAGCTTTTGCTTCCTCTCTGGGTATAGAAATAGTATGCAAAAAGGTAAGCGTACCACAATATGCCAAAGAGCACAAGCTTTCTGAAGAAATGGCAGCCCGTACTTTAAGATATGAATTCTTTGATGAAGTTTGTGCACAATACAATTTAAATAAAGTAGCTGTTGCACACAACAAAAACGATAGTGTTGAGACCATTCTTTTAAATCTTATACGCGGAAGCGGTTCAAAAGGTTTCGAGGGAATAAAAGCTGTAAACGGCAACATTATTCGCCCTTTAATTGATATTGACAGAAAAGATATTGAAGATTATGCAAAAAGTAAGGATATAGGATATATAACTGATTCTACAAATCTTCAGGATGTGTATGCCCGCAATATTTTAAGAAACAACATACTTCCTAAAATGACAGAAATAAACTCAGGCGCTATAGATAATATTATTCGCTGTTCGGAGATTTTAGGAAAAGATGCAGATTTTTTTGAAACGGAGATATCTAAGCTTGACTTGTTTGAAATTAAAGAAAACCAAGTCGTAATAGACAGAACTAAATTTGATAAGCTCCATCCTGCTTTGACATCCAGATGTGTATTTAAGGCAATATTTTATCTTCTTGGAAATACTGTTAATATCTCTTCAAATCAGATAGAACAATTTTGTTTAAATATCAGGACCGGAAATGTTTTCGCTTTCGGAAACGGCGCAAAAGCGTATGTTACATCCCAAAGCCTGATTTTCACAAATGAGATTTGCAACATAGACGATTACGAGTATAATATTACAATTCCCGGCAAACTTTTTGTAAACGAAACCGCTTCAACATACAACTTTGAATTTGTGGATAATTATTCGTTTAAGCCGGATTCTGTTTGCGTAAGTGCCGACAATATCGAAAGACTTACTTTGAGAACCAAAAGAGATTCTGATGTTTTTAAACCCTATGGTATGAATGGCACCAAGAAGATTAAAAGCTTCTTTATTGACTGCAAAATACCCGCAAATGACAGAAAGAAATATCCCCTACTCGTATCAAACGATGAAATTGTCGCAGTTATTCCTCTTAGAATAAGCGATGACTATAAAGTAACAAAAGGCACAAAAAAAATACTACAGATAACAAAAATCGGAGGTACATATGATAAGCTATGATTCCTTTTGCAAAAAAACCTTGTTTTCTCAGGAAGAAATTGATAAAGGCGTGTTAGAATTGGCACAAAGGATAAACGAGGAATATGCCGGCCAGGAGGTTGTCTTTGTGACTGTTCTCAACGGTGCATTTATGTTTGCCACAGATCTTATAAAAAAGATACAGCTTGACTGCTATATTGACTTTATACAGTGCTCTTCATATGGCAACAACGCAGTGTCGAGCGGTCAGCTTACAATCAAAAAAGATTTAAGTCTGGATATTACAGATAAGAATGTAATTATAGTCGAGGATATTTTAGACAGCGGTTGCACACTTAAAAACCTTATAAAATATTTAGAAGAAAAAAAGCCCAAGAGCATCAAAACCGCAGTTTTTATGGATAAAACTGCACGCAGAACAGAAGATATTAATGCAGATTACTGCGTAGTGACTTTGGACAGAGATGAGTTCGTAATCGGCTACGGTCTGGATTATGCTCAAAAATACAGAAATCTGCCTTTTGTAGGCGTTTTAAAAGAAGAAATATATAGCTAGGTTTTAACATACTATAACAAAGGGAGGCGATTGATTTGAAAAAGCATTTTAAGGGCGCAGCGCTATACATTATATTGCTTTTAATAATTTTTAGTATATATTCGCTTATGAGCTATGACGCAAGTCCTGCTACAATTACTTTTTCAGAATTAGTACAGCACATCGAAGACGGAAATGTTAAAGAAATCAAAATAATTCAGGATGAAGCCGAGGTCAAACTCATAAAAGGTGAGGTTAAAAATGTACGCTGCGAGATTCAATCCAGCGGACTGCTTAACGCCATAGCAGGAGACACCCTGTCCAAGCAGGTAAAAAGCGGTACGCTCAAATTGGATATCCAAAAGCCCGCCGAACCGCCCTGGTGGGTAACTATGCTTCCCTCTGTTATAATTTTTGTGGTGTTTATATTGTTCTGGGTTTTCTTTGTGAAACAATCCAAGGGCGGCGGCCACGGTGGTATGAATTTTGGCAAGAGTAAGGCAAGAGTTCACATACCCGACATCGACAAGGTAACATTTGAAGATGTTGCCGGAGCAGATGCCGAAAAGAGCGAGCTTGAAGAAATAGTTGAATTTTTGAAATCGCCTCAGAAATATAACGCACTTGGTGCAAAAATCCCTCGTGGCGTTCTTTTGGTGGGACCTCCGGGAACAGGTAAAACTCTGCTTGCAAAAGCTGTGGCAGGCGAAGCAAGTGTCCCCTTCTTCTCAATAAGCGGTTCCGACTTTGTAGAAATGTTTGTCGGTGTAGGTGCTTCCAGAGTACGTGACCTTTTTGAACAGGCAAAAAAGAACAGCCCTAGCATTGTGTTTATTGACGAAATTGACGCTGTGGGTCGCCAGAGAGGTGCTGGTCTCGGCGGCGGTCACGACGAAAGAGAACAAACTCTCAATCAGCTTCTTGTGGAGATGGATGGTTTCTCCGCAAATCAAGGTGTAATTGTAATAGCTGCAACCAACAGGCCTGACATACTCGACAGCGCTCTTTTAAGACCCGGTCGTTTTGACAGACAGGTTGTAGTGTCTACCCCCGGAATGCTCGGCAGAGTAGATATTTTGAAGGTCCATGCCAAGAATAAACCACTGGCTGACGATGTAGACCTTGGCACTGTCGCAAAAACAACTGCAGGATTTACAGGTGCTGACCTTGCAAACCTCCTAAACGAAGCGGCACTGCTTGCTGCAAGAAGAAACAAAACAGAAATAACCACTCAAGACATAGACGATGCTATGATTAAGGTTGTTGTAGGAACCGAGAAAAAAGGCAGACAGATGAGTACAAAGGAAAAACGCCTCACTGCATATCACGAGGCAGGTCACGCAATTATTGCAAAGCTACTGCCCGACCAGGACCCTGTACATCAGGTGTCCATAATACCCAGAGGTCTCGCGGGTGGATACACAATGCACCTTCCGCTTGAGGATAAGTATTACACCACAAAAAATGAAATGTACTACGACATAATTGGTCTTTTGGGCGGCAGAGCTGCCGAAAAAACCGTTCTTGATGACATAAGCACTGGTGCTTCCAACGATATAGAACGCGCCTCCAAGATTGCAAGACAGATGGTTACAAAATTTGGTATGAGCGATTTAATAGGTCCTATCAATTATGGTAGTGATTCCGATGAAGTCTTTATTGGCAGAGACTTTGCACATTCCAAGAATTTCAGCGAAAAGGTTGCAGCCGAAATCGATGATGAGGTAAGGAAGATAATAAGCGAATGCTATGAAAAATGTCTTGACCTTATGAAGACCAATATCGACAAGCTTGAAAATGTTGCCTCTGCCCTACTGGATAGAGAGCAGCTCACCGGAGAAGAATTTGAGATCGTTTACAATGGTGGAACACTTCCGGAAATTTCTCTTCCCCAAGATACAATCGAAGAAAAAGTAGAAGACTCCAAGGAATTTATCGAAGAAAAAAGTAAGGAAGACGAAACTAAATAATAGTTATAAAAGCGGAATGTACTTTATTACATTCCGCTTTTTTGTAATATTTCCTCCGTTTTGTAATATAAATTCTATATACTAAACTGTACGGAGGAAGTTATGAAACTTTATGTATTTACAGCCAAACGACTTTTCACAGGCATACTGGGCGTCTTGGCATTTGCTGTTTTGGTTTTTATCAACAACGCCCATTCAGAAGCAGTATTTCAAACCGAAAGTATCGAGAAACTGCCCATTTACTGTGTTGACACAGAGGAAAAAGTATGTGCCTTAAGCTTCGATGCGGCGTGGGGTGCTGAGGATACAGATGACTTAATAGAAATTCTAAAAAAATACGATGCCAAAGCTACATTCTTTGTTGTGGGTCAGTGGGTTGACAAGTTTCCGAACGAAGTAAAGAGACTTCACGATGCAGGACACGATGTGATGAATCACTCAGATACGCATAAATATATGACAAAAATTGATAATGACACACTAACAAAAGAGGTAGAAAACTGCAGTGATAAAATCGAAAAAATAACTTCCGTACGCCCTACTCTCTTTAGACCGCCATATGGCGACTACAACAGCGATGTAGTAAAAAAACTTCTGTCTATGGGTTATAACACAATACAATGGGATGTTGATTCTCTTGATTGGAAGGATTTGTCAGCAGATGATATATATTCGAGAGTTACTTACAGAGTAACCAATGGTTCAATAGTTCTCTTCCACAACGCAGCCAAAAACACTCCCGAAGCACTTCCAAAAATACTGGAAAAATTAAAGAACGATGGTTATAAATTTGTGAAAATAAATGATATGATATACAAGGATAATTACTACATAGACAATACAGGTAAACAGATTAAAAATAAATAGTA
>JAZNFW010000091.1:0-6730 GCA_045576175.1 Clostridia bacterium
GGCAGAGACCATGCCACCGAGATTGCACAAAGCATATCGGATGATGTGGATATGATAGCAGTAAGCGGCGGCGACGGCACATTAAACGAAGTTCTGACAGGGCTCTTAAAGGCAAATAAAAAGCTCCCCGTAGGGTACATACCCGCGGGGAGCACAAATGACTTTGGCTCTACCTTTGGCATACCCACCGATCCACATGCGGCAGCAACGCAGATAGTTTCAGGCGAAGGAACAGAGGTAGATATAGGCAAATTCGGCGATATGCGCTATTTCACATATATCGCATCGTTTGGCATTTTTACTGCGGCATCCTACAACACCCCGCAGAATTTCAAAAACGCCTTTGGGCGTCTTGCCTATGTGCTTGAGGGTATGAAGGATATGACAAAGGTAGTACCCTACAAGGTGCGTGTTGAGACAGATGATGATGTGTACGAGGGCGAATATATATTCGGCTCTGTTACAAACACAACCTCTGTGGGCGGATTTGTAAAGCTCGACAAAGAACTTGTAAAGGTAAACGATGGCCTTTTTGAAATAGTGCTTGTAAAAAAACCTGCAAACTTAAATGATTTGAGCAAGATTGTTATGGGATGCTCCAATTCCAACTTTACAGACAATGTGTTTGAATTTATAAAGACCAAAAAGGTTAAAATGACATTCGAAACAGATATGGACTGGTCGCTTGATGGTGAACATCAGAAGGCAGAAAAAGTTGTGGAAATAGAAAATCTTATGAGAGCCGCAACCATAATAAGATAGGTGAGACTATGCTTACAAGTGAAATGTATTTAAAAAATTTAATAAAGCTTCTTGCCGATAAAACAAGGGATGAAGGCTATATTGAAGATGAGCTTGTAATGATTCCCGAGCTTGATGCACCGAGCAGAAAATATGCTATGCAGTGGTTAAAGGACGAGGAGTTTAAAGCCACATTTAAAGGTAACACCACAGGCTACTATCTGGGGCTTTGCACCAATGCAATAGGGGGCGGTATGCTCTTTGCAAGTGCGTGGGCAGACAATATAAAAAGGTTCGATGCCCTTTCCTACGACGAGCTTTATGACGGCAGTGTGTGGGAGAATATATTCATTCTTGCCGAAGCACATACCGATGCCGAAAAGACAGATTTCCGCGCCCTTGTAATTAAGCTCTTCGAAGAGTGGGTAAAGAGCGTGTTTGAGTATCTCAAAGAGGACAACGCAGGCGACTACCTTATAGAATCACTAAGGGCATTCTTCCTTATAGGAGCAGGAATTAAGCTCTGTGTTCTAGGCTATTAAGAGAGATATTTTTTATAAAATCCTCTTGCATTATATATTAAAGTGTGTTATCATATTAAAGTATTCATACGCCGGTGTGATGGAATTGGCAGACGTGCGAGACTCAAAATCTCGTGGTGGCAACACCGTGTCGGTTCGACCCCGACCACCGGCACCAAACAAAAAAGACTTGCAATAGCAGGTCTTTTTTGTTTGTGTTTGTGTCCGCAGGTCACAACATCATTACGAGCGGTAGCGAGTACATCATTTGACCGCTTGCGGTCAACATCATTCCGCTAAGGCGGACACAAAATGATGTTATCTTCGATAAATGATGTGATACTTAGTATCAATGATGTTACACCTTCGGCGTAAATGATGTTGCCCTTCGGGCAAATGTATGGTATAATTTTCGGTGAGGTGGGTTAGTGATGAAAGAAGATAAACTTGGTAAACTCTCAATGGAACTCTCTGTTGAAATTTTAAATTTAGTTAAAGAACTGCGAGATAAAAAGGAAAACATCATATCAAACCAAATTGGAAGAAGTGCTACAAGCGTCTGTGCCAATATCGCAGAAAGCAAATATGGTCATAGCAGGGCAGATTTTATTGCAAAACTTGAAATGCTTTAAAAGAAGCCAGTGAAACAGGCAAATGGCTTGAAATGCTTTATAAAGCTGATTATATTGATGAAATCAAATACAAACCTATAGATAAGATTTGTTCTACAATAAGAATTCTGCTCATTTCCTCCATAAAAACCGCCAAAGAAAACACTGATAAAACCAAATAAATTACATACACAGGAGGCCAAAATGGATAAATACAATGTTACAGGTATGAGTTGTGCTGTGTGCAGTGCCCATGTGGAAAAAGCGGTCAGTTCCGTTAGCGGGGTTAGCTCTTGCAGTGTCAATTTGCTTACAAACTCTATGACGGTAGAGGGCAGTGCAAAGCCACGAGATATTATTGCTGCAGTCAAAAAAGCAGGCTACGGTGCATCGCTCGTTTCTGATGAAGACGACACCTTTGAAGACAGCCAGACGCCAAAAATCAAAAGACGACTTTTTTCGTCTGTTATTCTTTTGATATTTCTTATGTATGTATCTATGGGGCACACAATGTGGGGATTTCCTCTTCCTCGATTTGCAGAGGCTAGTCCCGTTTTACTCGGAATTTTCCAAATGCTTCTTTCTTTAGCCATACTCATTATAAACAGAAGGTTTTTTATAAACGGCTGGAGCTTTCTTATTAAGGGTGCACCAAATATGGATACTCTAGTTGCACTTGGCTCTCTTGCTTCCTTTGGCTACAGCGTATATGTGCTTGTGGTTATGGCAAAAGCTCAGTTTGCGGGCAATATACCGCTTGCGATGTCTCTTATGCATGAATTCTATTTTGAATCGGCGGCTATGATTGTAACTTTAATAACCGTTGGCAAAATGCTCGAATCTCACGCCAAGGGCAAGACCACAAGTGCTATAGAGGGACTTATGAAGCTTGCGCCCGATACTGTAACTGTCTTAAAAGACGGCGTCGAAACAGAAATAAGTGTAAATGATGTAAAAAAGGGCGATGTATTTATAGTCCGCCCCGGTGAACATATAGCGGTGGATGCAGTTGTGGTATGGGGGCACAGTGCAGTGGATGAAGGAGCACTTACGGGCGAGAGTATTCCAAGCGATAAGGAAATCGGCGCATCTGTTTTTGCAGGCACAACCAACAAGTCGGGAGTTCTGCATTGTCGTGCTACAGATGTAGGTGAAGACACTACGCTTTCTAAAATTATCCGTATGGTGTCCGATGCGGCAGCAACCAAGGCACCGATTGCCAAAATTGCAGACAGAGTTTCGGGAGTTTTTGTGCCGGTTGTTGTTGGCATTTCTCTTCTTACATTTGTATTGTGGCTTATCTTTGGAGAGGCAATAGGCTTTGCCGTGGCAAGAGCTATAGCGGTGCTTGTTATAAGCTGCCCGTGTGCTCTGGGGCTTGCAACTCCTGTTGCCATTATGGTCGGCACAGGTGTTGGAGCGAAAAACAGCATACTTTTTAAAACAGCCACATCGCTCGAAGAACTTGGCAAGATAGGATGTGTGGCACTTGATAAAACAGGCACTATAACCGAGGGGAACCCCACTGTTGTTGGTATATATCCAGCTTCGGATGTTACCGAGGAGGAGCTTCTTAAAATAGCATTTTCTCTTGAAAAGAATAGCGAGCATCCGCTCTCTCGAGCAATCTGCAAAAGAGCGGAGGGAATGGAAGCTACAGAGCTTGAAGATTTTAAGGTTCTGCCCGGAAACGGTCTAAGAGGAAAAGCGGGCGATACTGAGCTTGCCGGAGGCAATATGGAGTTTATCGAGGAGGCTGCCCCCGTACCAAATGAGCTTAAGGAAAAAGCCTTATCTCTGGCAAAGAAAGGCAAAACTCCGCTTTTCTTTGCCAAAGGCAAAAAAGTACTTGGTATAATTGCCGTTGCCGATGTTATTAAAGAGGATAGCAAAAAGGCGATAGAAGAGCTTAAAGCTATGGGCATAAAGGTGGTAATGCTAACCGGAGACAATGAGCACACAGCAAATGCAATAGCACGCGAGGTTGGTGCAGATTCTGTAATAGCAGGTGTCCTGCCTAGCGGAAAGGAAAAGGCAATTTCCGATATGGAAAAAGAAACCAAAGTAGCTATGGTTGGTGACGGAATAAATGACGCCCCTGCTCTTACAAGAGCACATGTGGGTATTGCCATCGGGGCAGGAACGGACATAGCCATAGATGCTGCCGATGTGGTGCTCTCATCCAGCAGGCTCTGCGATGTGCCATCTGCAATAGTTCTTAGTCGCCTTACTATGCGTAATATAAAGCAAAATCTCTTTTGGGCATTTATATATAATATCATAGGCATACCCCTTGCCGCAGGTGTGTGGTATCACACACTGGGAGTTACGCTTAGTCCCATGTTTGGTGCGGCGGCGATGAGCCTTTCGAGTGTATGTGTGGTGTTAAATGCATTGAGACTTAGTTTTGCAAAGATAAAAAGATAATATCAGGGAATGTAAAAAAGCGCAGAACGCTTATAGGCTGGATTGCTGACAATCCAAAGTGTAAAAAACATCAAAACAATAAAATTATGTAGAAATCTGCAATTTTGCAGATTTCTTATATTTTTAGCCTATAAGCTCTAAGCGAACTTCACCTCTCGACGTACCTTTGTACGCCTTCGGGTCCCCCTTGCAAGCGAGCTTGCTTCGGTTCAGTTCGCTTATTCTGCATCATTTTTCCATCCCCGCAAAACTTCAAAAATGGACTGTAAAGAAACATAGTTTTTTACAGTCCATTTGCATTTGGAAACAGTTTTTTGAATATAATTTTTTAAATGTTCAAAAAGGGGCTGCAGTGCAATTGATTGGAGCTATATCAAAAATAGACGCCGTAATAAACAGCATAGTGTGGGGCCCGTGTATGATTTTGCTCATTATGTGCACGGGACTTTATCTTTCGATATCTATGGGCTTTGTGCAGATAAGACGCTTTGGATATGTTTTGAAAAAAACGGTATTTGAACTGTTTACCAAAAAGAACACTGGTGCAAGGTCAGGCGGTGTAACACCATTTCAGGCGGTTGCCACCGCTATGGCAAGCACAATAGGAACGGGCAGTATAGCGGGTATTGCCACTGCCATCGTTGCCGGCGGACCGGGTAGCGTGTTCTGGATGTGGCTAAGTGCCGTCATCGGTATGGCAACCAAATATGCCGAGATAGTTTTATCCATAAAATTCCGAGAGAAAAACAAAAACCGCCAGTGGATAGGCGGTCCTATGTATTACATAAAAAATGGCCTTGGTAAGCGTTTTATGCCTCTTGCTACATTGTTTTCTATCTTTGCTATGATGGCTTGCCTTGGCATTGGAAATGCAACACAGAGCAATTCTATTGCTATGGCACTTAAGGACTATGTTCCCATAAATACAACAGCAACAGTATTGGTTATTACAGCCTCTATGGTGATACTCGGCGGTGTGAAGAAGATAGCTTCTGTAAACGAAAAGCTTGTGCCTTTTATGGCTATGGTTTATATTGTATGTTCGCTCTCCTGTATTATAATAAATGCAGAAAAAATTCCATCTGCCTTAAGGCTCATAGTGAGAGAAGCTTTTAGTTTCAAGGCTGCGGCAGGCGGCGGTGCAGGCTACGGAATTATGGCATCTATGAAATATGGGTTTTCAAGAGGTGTGTTTTCCAACGAAGCAGGTCTTGGCAGTGCTCCTATTGCATATGCATCCTCGGATACAAAAGACCCCGTAACTCAGGGGTTTTGGGGAATGTTTGAGGTTTTCTTTACCACGATTGTCATATGCACCTGTTCGGCACTTGTTATACTCACAACAGATTTGTGGCACCTGGGTACTTATGACGGAGCTTCTCTTAGCATACAGTCATTTAACTCTGTACTGCCCGCAATAGGCGGAGCGGGGGTTACGCTATCTACGGTTTTGTTTTCGCTTTCCTCTATACTGGGCTGGGCATATTATGGCGAGGTTTGCGTGGGGTTTTTAACCAAAAGTTCGAAAACTGCAACCTTCATCTACAGAATTATATACATACTTGTTGTATACATTGGTGCTGTGGGAAATCTCAATTTAATCTGGAGCATCTCTTCTACAATGAATGGACTTATGGCAATACCAAATCTTATTGCCGTAATAGCACTTGCACCTGTTGTGCGGAAGATGACAAAAGAGCATTTTAAAAAACAATAAAAAATATGCACTCCGTTTTCGGAGTGCATATCTTGAAAAGTGATTTTATTACTTTTTGGAACCCTTAAGGCTAGCCCAGATAGGACCGGAAACAAATATAGAAGAATAAGTACCTGCCACAATACCTACTATGAGAGGAAGGGCAAATTCCTTAATGGACTGTACGCCTATGATGTAGAGTACTACGAGTGTAAAGAGGGTTGTAATAGAAGTGTTTATGGAACGAGCAAGTGTCTGCCAGATACTCTTGTTTACAACTTCGCCAAACTCTGCCTTTTTCATAAGTCTTGCGTTTTCTCTTATTCTGTCAAATATAACGATAGTTGCGTTGATAGAATAACCGAGTATTGTGAGGATAGCTGCTATAAATGATGTATTTACAGGAATACGGAATATTACATAGAAGCTAACCATTATAAGAAGGTCGTGTATAAGAGCTATAACCGCACTTATACCGGAGAGCACCTCAAATCTGAAGGTGATGTAGAGGAGCATAAGAAGTGCTGCAATAGCTATGGATGCTGCTGCGCTCTTCCAGAGCTCTTTACCGATTGTGGGGCTGATGCTGTCCACGCTTACTACAGAGCCACCTTTGTATTCCTTGGGAATAGCAGTCTTGATTTCTGTTACCTGCTTATCAGAGAGATAAGGTGTCTTTACAAGAACGCCGTCATCTGTCTTCTGTACGGTGGAAACCTTAACGCCATCTACTG
>JAZNFW010000092.1:0-3959 GCA_045576175.1 Clostridia bacterium
CGTTTAATCCGCACTTACGCATATATTTAACTTTCTTCTCGCAATCTCTACAGCCATAAACCACCATAGGAGAAGTTCTTTTAAGATATAAGTTTTTACCCTTGCAATACGAACATTTCATCCCTCTCCACCTTCTTTCAAGTTCGCCAATGCTTCTTCTCTTGTGAGGAATACCGTTTTGCCACAATCAGCGAATTTATAAAACAGGAGTTTGTTGCTCCACTCATCCGACACAACTATTTCATCTTCGCCCTCTGAATTATAATGCACAAGGCAAAGCAGAACCTCGATAACCTCGCCATCATCAATGACAAATATGTAGTCACCTTTGCACTTGCACAATTCTATTGGCGGTTTTACTCCAATGCCGTCTGCAAGAATATGGTCGGCAAAATTCCCAAGAATGTTCTCGTTAAAATTCGCGCCAAGTTCTTCCTTGCAAAATGTATCTATGTTTTTAATCAATCTATCACGCATCAGATTCACCGCCTTTCAACAGTTCGGGGTTATCGTGTATGTTGCCAACTACGATACTGTACTTAAGCTCTTGGTCTTCATCAAGTCTGTCCGGTTCGTAGTTACCTTCTTTTATGCACCATCCGTTGTCGTGCCATATCACGACCTCGTGGCAAAAATCGTTAGGGTATTTCTCGTCGTATCTGCTTTCAAGTATATCCCCCTCAAAAATCTTCTTGCCGTTCTTGTCGGTTAAGCCTGTGTATTGTCCTACTGTTTCGGGGATAACCGTTTTACTAAAGCCCATATCTTCACTTATAAAACAACAATCACCTATTACAGATAAATTGCCATATAACCATTCATTTCCACTTGTTTTTCCTCTAAACAAAATCTCTCTCATTCTTTTCACCTTTTCCCCAAACTTTATTTACCTTATCGTCCATCGCCTTACCTAACCGGTAACAATCCCCATGGGAGATGTGGTTCTTCCAGGAAGCATAAGACGAATTAAATTTATCTGCAGATATCCTGCCGTTTGCAACAAGCTTTGCCATCTTCAGATATTTCCGCTGTGCATTCCGTTTATTTTGATTTTTGAGCTTCCGTATAAGCCTCCCCTCTGGCGTTATGTAAGTATGAAATCCCAAATAGCTTACTCCGTTTTTAAAAGGGCATATTTGCGTTTTGCCATTGAGGGTCAAATCCAGCGTTTTTAAAAACTCTTCTATTACCTCGAGACAATATTTGAGATATTCTTTGCTTGGATGCATCAGGTAGAAGTCATCCATATACCTTCCGTAATACTCAATGCCCAGCTCCCATTTTATAAGCTTGTCCATACCATCCAAATAGAGAAGTGCAAATCCTTGGTTAATTTGATTTCCCAAAGGGATGCCCTTTCCTTCGGTGCTGTCTATGAACAAATTGCACAGCCAACATATATCGCTGTCATACGAAAAATGGTAGTTTACAATGTCCTTCAGTTGCTCGTGAGGTATGCTATAGAAAAACTTTGATATATCACACTTCAAAATATATCCGTTGTGGCCGTACCTCTCATAAAACTGCTGCATCTGTTCTCCGAGCCTGTCAAGACCGAATAAGGTTCCTTTCCCCTTCTGGCCCGCACAGTTGTCGTATATAAAAATCTTTTTCATCTTCGGCAGGATTACATTATCACACAGGCTGTGCTGCACAACCTTATCTTTGAAGGATGTAGTCTTTATAACCCGTTCCTTCGGTTCATATACCTTGAACTCGGAATAATCGGATACTGTATAAGTCTTATTCTTCAGCTGCTCTATAAGGGTGTAAATGCCATCCAAAGCCATAACATTAAACTTTGCCGAGCTTTTCTTAAACCCCTTACCGCATTTTGACTTTCTGTAAGCCTTATACATATTGTCAAAATCTATTACCTTCTCAAAATCGGTCATACAGCACGCCTCCTTTTTGTTTATCCATACGGAAGGGTTGTGCATTCTTTTGATGTGGTGCATTGATTTCGGCCAAAGCCTACTCTGTCTAGCTATCCACCAGTACGGGCGAACGCCGTTATTGTTGTTGTAGTAGTTGTTGTTGATGTTGCCATTAGGCGAAACGCAAAGAAAAATACAACGCACAACCCATAAAATTATTTGTTTTCTGTTTTTCTCCAGGCAAGAGCCATATGTTTTACATCAGAAGCCAGCTTCGTCCAATATCCGCTTGGACCACCACTTAACAAGCCGAGATTCATAGAAAGCTCAATGAAAAACATCAGCTCATCGCAATAAGTTATGGCTTTTGTTATCATTTCACATCTTGCCCGTTTATCTGTTTTATTGTTTATCCTATTCGCTTCAAACAGTGTTTCATATATTTCCAGACTTTTGATTTGAATTTTGTCGCACAAAGAGTGTCGATACTTTTTAGGATATCTGTTGCTGTTTGAAGTAAGCCTGAAGGAATGAACCGCAAGCTCCTTCGCCTTTACAATAACTCTCAAATCAGTGTCAGCCATTGTTTTTAATCCTCACAAGATACAAAGATAGAAGATTCAAAGCGTAAAAACGGACGAACGCCGTTATCGTTGCGGCAGTAGTCGTAGTCGATGCGGCCACTAGGCGAAACGCAAACTATCCAATTTGGGCCACAGTGAGGTTCGGCTGATTCGGGTGTAGCAAGCCACCACCAAGTGTTGAGTTTATACTTATCAAAGAGAGCTACATTCTGACGGTAAAAATCAAAAGTAGGCAAGCTGATTTTCGAGGTAAGGTCATTATATGGCTTTAAACCATCAAGCGTTGTTAAATCAGTTGTTATGTCGCAGATGTTATCAATTCCAACCTCTTCCGCAATTTTGGGAAGAAACTCAGCTTCTAGTCTTTGCAAAACATCGCTCTTTGCAAAATTGTTATTCTTTCCGAACTCTGCATTGAAAACTATATCCTTTGCTACAGCTGTTACCTTGTCTCCGTCCTGACCGAACTTTATAAATTCCACATCAGCGATTTTGAAGGTCTTCCCAATCTCGATATTAAACAATTCTGTCTTTTTCATATTCATTCTCCTTTAGATACTAAGATATTAGATTTTAAGATACAAAACGGGCGAACGCCGATATTGCAATAGTAGCAGCGGTAGTTGATGAAGCCAAAAGGCGAAACGCACATTACTGTTTTTTCATAATCATGTGTAGGTGTACTGTAAGCTGTAGCAAGCCACCACCATTTGTCGAGTTTGTGATTATCGAGTATGTATACATATTTGCGATACTGATCGCATGTAATAAGAGACATTTTTCGTTCTACAGAGCCGTAATCCTTCAAGCCATCATTCGAGGTCAAATCGACGATGTGCTCAACGATGTTTTCCTCGCCTACGATATCCGATATTTGTGTTCCAAAATCGTTGCAAATATCATCAACATAGGAGTTCTCGTAGTTGTTTTTCGTGCCAAACTCCTTTTCCTCAAACAACAGATTCTTAAGTATTACTGCTGTTCCTTCATCCTTGTGTTCGAGAACAATAAATTCATGCTCCCCTATTTTGAATGTTTCTCCGGCCGGAACATCTGCCAGATTCACCTCCGCTATTCCCAGAGAGTTTTTCATCTTCTCAACCTGCTCAGAGGTCAGTTCAATTTTTTTGCCATTAAAGCAAATGTAGTTTTTCATTTTTCTTCTCCTTTGCGTTATTTTTATATTTACACTTAAAATTAAGTGCAGAATTTGTTGTTACAGTTCTTTTATTCTGATCCCGTGTATCCACAGCATCATTTTCCGCTTCAAAACAAACTTTGCATATGGTGCACTTGAAGGGTCTCGATATCCTTTGACATCTTCGACCACAGTTTTTCCGTTTTCCTCGTATACAAAGTCTGCCGTATATGTAACTGCCTGTTCCACACACACCTGTTTGGTTTTGGGTTGGCCCTTTTTAACACCCACCTTGTAATACTCACCGGTTTCAACTGTTTCATAGTGGGCAGGAATAAGCTCATACTTCTTTTGCAGTTC
>JAZNFW010000093.1:0-13705 GCA_045576175.1 Clostridia bacterium
GGCCCGGATGAACCAGGCCGGCGAGCTCAGCTTTGCCAATGTGGTCACCTTCAACATGGACGAGTACCTGGGCCTGCCCCACGAGCACGACCAGAGCTACTGGTACTTCATGCATGACAACTTCTTCGACCATCTCGTCGACATGAAGCCCGACCACATCAACATCCTCAACCGCATGGCGGACGACCCGCAAGCTGTATGTGTCTCTAGAAAATTCCGGAACAGGAATAGACAAAGAAGAGCTTAAATATATATGGGATAGATTCTACAAAGGCGATAAGTCCAGAAGCGAGGAACGCACGGGAATGGGGCTTGGACTTTATATTGTAAAGAGAATTATCGATTTGCACGGTGAAGAGATAAATGTATCCTGCGAGGATGGTTTAACGAGGTTTACTTTCAGCCTAGAGTATGTGCAGGAATGATTTTACCTTTTTTCACATTTTATTCATAGTTTATTAAAAAATCTATGATAACATATAATTGCATAAGTCAGGAAAGGAGAAAAACTATGGATGAATATAAATGGAACAAAGACGATTTTGAACTTAACATAGGAAAGTCATATTCTTACGACAGATCGGAAGAAAATAGTGAGGATACTGCAAAGAGCCAAACTGAAAGCTATTCTTCAACAGAGGAGAATTTTTCGGATTATAACACCTCCGGAACACAGTACGAAAGCTACGCAACTGAGGCAGAAGGCTCTTCATTTTATAACACAAACATAAAACCAAAAAAGAAAAAAGTGCCTGTGTATGTGCTTGTGGCTTCCGTTTTAGTTACAGCGGTTGTTGCAGCTGCAGGCGGTGTGTATGTACCTAAATTTGTGGATGATGTAAAGCACAAAATCGCCTTCGAAAAAGGTCAGGACAGAGCTGAAAATGCCCAAAACAAAAAAGGCTCCGATGTAATAGCACAGGCGGTTGTAAAAACTCAGGCTGACGATGTGCTCACAACTCCCGAAATAGTGGATAAGGTGGGTCCCACGGTTGTAGGTATCGCCACAAAAACGCTATCATACAACGCCTACGGATTCTACGGATTCGGTCCTTCCGAGCAGCAGGGCAGCGGCTCGGGAGTAATAATAAGCCGTGACGGATATATAGTAACCAATAATCACGTTATAGAAAATGCCTCCGAGCTTTCTGTAATACTGAATACAGGTGAAACCTATGCCGCAAAGGTTATAGGCGCAGATGCAAGAACGGATATAGCGGTAATCAAAATAGATGCCTCCGAGCTTCCCTTTGCTACAATGGGCGAAAGCTCCAAGCTTAGAGTGGGCGATACCGCTATTGCTATAGGTAATCCCTTAGGGCAGGAATTTGCAGGCACCACAACTCAGGGAATCATAAGCGGTCTTAACAGAAGCGTTACCATAGATAACAAACAGCTCAATCTCATCCAGACAGATGCTGCCATAAATCCTGGTAATTCGGGCGGTGCACTTGTAAATGCTTACGGACATCTTATAGGCATAAACACTGCAAAGATTTCGTCTTCCTCGCTTGAGGGGCTTGGCTTTGCAATCCCTATAGATGAGGCAAAGCCTGTAATAGAGGACCTTATAGACAACGGCTATGTAACGGGAAGACCCGTAATCGGAATAGCAGGCAGAGCAGTTACCGAGGAGGATGCAAAGGCGTACAACTTGAAGGTTGGTGTGTATGTATCCAGTATGACGGCAAATTCCCCCGCATACCTTGCGGGAGTTAAAATAGGCGATATCATAGTAGAGTGCGACGGCAAAAAGGTAAAAACAGTAGAAGAAATAAACGATATAAAGAACAAAAAACAGCCTGGAGATGAAATGAAGCTAAAGGTTTACCGTCAGGGTGAAACCAAAACAATTACTCTTATACTCGGAGAGGACATCCCCTCGGGAGAATAACTGAAATTATAAAAGTCTCACTTTTCCTCACCCCTTCATATGAGGGGTGGGGTTTTTGTATCCACATATTGACAAAAGTATGTCTTTGGTATATAATTTTTCTGTAGTAAAAAACATTTACGGAGGTTTTAGAAATGAAAAAGATTTTATCACTTGTTTTAGTTGTAGCTATGATGGCAACTTGCGTTTTGGCTCTTACATCCTGCGGCAACGAAGAAACTGACACTGCTGTAATCAAGATGGGTACAAACGCTGCTTTCCCTCCCTACGAATACAAGGAAGGCGAAGAATTTAAGGGTATAGATGTAGAAATAGCTGCTGCTATTGCAGAAGAACTTGGCTCAGAGCTTGAGATTGTAGATATGGAATTCGATTCCATTATTACATCTGTACAGAAGGGCGAAGTTGACTTTGGTATGGCAGGTATGACAGTTACCGACGAGCGTAAGCTTGAGGTTGACTTTACATCCAGCTATGCAACAGGTGTTCAGGTTGTTATCGTAGCTGAAGATTCCGATATAGTAAGCCTTGACGACCTTTCAGGCAAGAAAATAGGAACACAGCTCGGTACAACAGGCGATATATATTCCAAGGATGATTACGGCGAGGAGAATGTTGTAAGCTACTCCAAGGGTGCAGACGCAGTTATCGCTTTAAAGGGTGGCGATGTTGATGCAGTTATCATCGACAACGAGCCTGCTAAAGCTTTTGTAGCTGAAAACGAAGGTCTCAAGATCCTCGACACAGAATATGCTATCGAAGACTATGCTATAGCAGTTTCCAAGGAAAACACAGAGCTTTTAGACAAAATCAATGCTGCACTTGAAAAGCTCACAGCTGAAGGCAAAATTGATGAAATAATTGCAAAGTATATTAAGGCTGAATAATTTAAGAAAAGACCATTATGCTGCAAGAATGGGGTTTCTTCCGTTCTTGCAGTTTGTTTTTAGGGTGATACAATGAGAAACAAAAGAGTATATTCTTTAGTTGCTATTATAGTCATCATAGCGGCATTGGTGCTTTGGTGTGTAAACGACATAAGGTCGCAGACCAATGCCACACAAATAAGTGTGAGCAAAGCACAGGAAATTGTAAACAGCAAGCTGGATGCTATGGCAACAACAAAACCTCTTCAATATATTGCAGGCGTCAATGAAATAACAGTTAAAGAAATGTCCTATGGAAATAAAAAGGATGTAATTCTTAACTGCTCTGTAAAAACCATAGATACATACGGTGCGGTAAGCCCTGTGTACAATGACTTTTTAAGTGCAGATGCCAAGAAGACCAACGGCTCAATGTTTAAATCCACACTGGATTTTAAACTTGAGTTTGAAGACAGACTTGTAGAAATTCTTAAAACCGCACAGGCGGTAGAAAACAAGACCACAATAATTCTCTATGAGACAGACAGTGGTTTTGTTCCGTTTGCCGATGATGATGTCTTAAATGCTGTGTTTGGCGGAACTGCCTTAATCGAATGCGATGTTATGGCAATTAAGACCGTTACCAAAAATGGTGCGGAGCAAAAGATAGAGTCTACCAATATCAACAAAGGGCTTGTGGAGTGCTTTGAGGCACGGGCTACATCAATAAAGCCCGAAACAGCCCACGGCGTACTTAAACTGTGGAACAGTATAAAACAGGATTTCACCGTAAACTTTTTAAAGTACAACAGATGGAAAACTATATTTAAAGGTCTTTGGGTTACAATAAAGCTCACATTCTTTGCCCTACTTATAGGCTTGGTGCTTGGTTTCATTGTTGCGTTTGTTCGCTGCACATATTTAAAGACCACAAAGCATTCGTGGTTTCTTAAATTGTTAAACAGCATCTGTCAGGTCTACCTTACCGTTATAAGAGGAACTCCTGCCGTTATACAGATAATGTTTATATACTTTGTTATATTTATGCCCCTTGGCGTTGACAAGTTTATCTCTGCAGTTGTGTGCTTCGGTCTCAATTCGGGTGCATATGTTGCAGAAATTGTCCGCGGAGGAATAATGAATGTAGATGACGGACAAACAGAGGCAGGCAGAAGCCTTGGCTTTAACTATAGCCAGACTATGAGCCTCATAGTGCTTCCTCAGGCATTCAAGGCGGTGCTTCCCGCACTTGCAAACGAATTTGTTGTGCTTTTAAAAGAAACATCGGTAGCATTTTATATAGGACTTGGCGATGTTATGTATGCAGGAAATGCAATTCGTTCTGCCACATACAGTCCGTTTATGCCTCTTATAGCCGTAGCACTTATTTATCTTGTTATGGTGCTTGGACTTTCAAAGCTTGTAAGTATGCTGGAGAGGAGGCTCAGAACCAATGAACGATAATGTGTTTATATCTGTAAAAAATCTTAAAAAGTATTATATAAATAATACCGTCAAGGCACTTGACGATGTAAGCGTTGATTTTGAGAAGGGCAAGGTTGTGGTAGTAATAGGCCCCTCAGGAAGCGGAAAATCCACACTTTTGCGTTCATTAAATCTCCTGGAAGAACCAACCGATGGTGAGATTTGTGTGGATGATAGCAATATACTCGATAAGAAAACCGACATAAATCTTGTAAGAAGAAAGATGGGAATGGTTTTCCAGCAATTTAATCTTTTTCCGCATATGACAGTTTTAAAAAATCTAACCGCCGCTCCGATGAAGCTTCTTAAAATGCCCAAGGCAGAAGCAGAAAAAAAGGCTATGGAACTTCTTAAAAGGGTAGGACTTGCCGACAGGGCAGGTGCATATCCTGCCATGCTCTCGGGCGGACAGAAGCAGAGAGTTGCAATTGTGCGTGCTCTTATGATGAATCCCGAGGTTATGCTCTTTGACGAGCCTACATCTGCACTCGACCCCGAAATGGTAGGCGAGGTTCTGGATGTTATGAAGGAGCTTGCTTCCGAGGGAATGACTATGATTTGTGTAACACACGAAATGGGATTTGCAAAAGAGGTTGCCGACAGAGTAGTATTTATGGACGAGGGAAAGATAGTGGAAGATGGAACTCCTGAGGAAATATTTGAAAATCCCCGAAGCGACAGACTCAAAAGTTTCTTTGCCAAGCTTCTTTAAAAAAACTATTGCAAAAACAGTATGTTTGTGTTAGAATACTTTTATATGAGACTAAAAAATGGAGGTGTCACATAGATGGTTGAAACAATTATTACAGTAGTACACGTAATTCTTTCTGTTATTCTTGTAGCAGTTGTATTACTTCAGTCCGGCAAATCAGCAGGTCTTTCCGGTTCTATCGGCGGCGGTGCTGAAACCTTCTTTGGCAAAAACAAGGCCGGAACACTCGATGGAATTTTTGAAAAGGCAACAGGCGTTGTAGCTGTTCTCTTTATTATTACATCCATCGTTCTTGCTCTTTTGGCAAAATAATAATTTTAATATGAAAAATCTGCCGTCTTTAAACGGCAGATTTTTTTATTGTCAGATTTTCTTTTTAAGTGCTCTTAATATTGTTTCTTTTTCGTCGGGAAGATATATGCCCGTATCGGCAATATGCGTTTCCATATTTTTATAAAAGTCTTTTGTGTCGTTGTAGTTTACTACAGAGAGTAGTCGCATATCTTTCTTTATTTCGCTTTCGGAGCGTTTGCGGATTTGCCGAGAGGATTTTGATGCTATTATGTCCTTTATGCTAAGAGATGCAAACTGTGCAAATGAGTCTTCGTCATACATACCGCTTATTTTAAAGAAATGCATAGATATATTTATAAGTACCTTTAAGTAGTCTGTTATAATACGGCTTGCTATTGCAGAGAGTCTTTTGTCATTTTTGGTACAAAACACGGAATTTGGGAAGATAAGCTTCATAGTGTTTTCAAATAACTGCGAGTTCTTGCCTTCGCCTTCAAAGCTCACAAAGAGGTTTTCGGTTCCTTTGCACGCTTTGATAGGATAGGGAAAGCCAATGCAAAAACAGGTATTGGTGCTTCCGCAGCTTAATATGGATGAATCGTATTTGGTACTGAAATGACACAGAATTTTGCCTCGTACACGCTTTTCCTTAAGTATATCCGAAAAAGCGGCAAGGCGGCTGTCGTGACGGCAGACGAATATTATGTCTGCGTCTTTCAAAAGGTCATCGAGCGACAGATATGCCTTTGCGTTTAGTGATATGGCAAGATTTGTTGTGGCTTCGGGACTGACCGAAAGAACACCGCAAATATTAAGTTTGTCTGTTTTTGATGATATGATTGCACTTTGAAGTACCTTGGAGTAAAAAGCAATTTTACTCTCGTTGCCGATAAAAGCAGCTTGCATGATGTGAGTCCTTTCATATAACAATAGGAGATGTTGTATAGTCTGCACCGCCTTTTTTGCCGGCGCATATTGCAGCTATGTCTGTGGATAGTATGTCCTTTTTTAACATTTCGTTTTTGTCTGATTGCGCCACCTTGGTTATAATGGTGGTTTTTTCTTTTATTTGCCTTAGTATATTGGCACCCTTGGAGTTTAGCGCAAGAACTCTTGCGTAGGAGGGCGATGGAGCATCCTTTATGCCAAGAAGAGAACACAGTATAACTCTTCGTATGCGATGTGCGGTGTATCTTTTGGTCACACATGCACCTACCAGTTCTTCAAGGTTTGCAGTTTGCATACTCATTTTTTTAAGCCTTGATGGGAGACCTTCCTCCATACCTGCAATACCTTTGAGGCTGTTTTCGTCGCAAGTACGCAGAAAACCAAGAATATAGGCGGATAAATTATTTATATCATATATGTCATCGCTTGTAAATAGCGAAAACTCACTAGTTTTGTCGCCCGATAGTATTTTGTGGCGAATGGCAGTTGCCGAGGCAAATTCACCATAGGTACTTGTGTCGTGATAATCGCCAATTCTTTTTTCTACATGCACCTTCATATTGGGATTTACACTTAGTATACTTGCCATATAACTTATGCCAAGGGTAGAATTGGGAAGAGTAATTTCTCCTGGTATATTGCCCATCACAGTGCGTATAGCCTGCTCGCAGGCGGCAGGATAGCCCATTCCATCGGATAGAGCAGCCTTTAGTGCGGATGTGTATTTTTCGCTTTGCCTTAAAGAAGCCACTTTCCACATAAGAGAGGCATCTGTACATTCGCTCCCAAAGGCTATGCCCGAACACCCTATAAGATTTAAAAGCTCCACTCCGCCTCTGGCAAACACATCGGCGGATTGCAAAACATAACAGACGGGAAGCTCTATTACAAGGTCTGCACCGTTCTCCACGGCTGCCTTTGCCCTTGTCCACTTGTCATATATGGCAACATCGCCTCTTTGGACCATGCTTCCGCTCATAACACAAACTATGCCGTCACAGCCTGTTTTCGCACGGGTTTGTTCTATTAAATACTTGTGTCCTGTATGGAAAGGATTGAACTCGGAAATAATACCAAAAAAATTCATAGTTTTCTCCTTTTTTTGAAAAAAAGTATTGACAAAGCATATGCTAGTGTGTATAATAGTCAATGTTGACGGTACGCACCATTAGCTCAGTTGGTAGAGCACCTGACTCTTAATCAGGGTGTCCCGGGTTCGAGTCCCTGATGGTGCACCACTAAAAAGTACACACGAAAGTGTGTGCTTTTTTGTTTTATTCTGGAAAACCCAGTACCATTCAGCGTTCGTGCTTTGCACTCCACTTTATGGCAGGGACTCTCGGCTATAAAACAATCCACTGGATTGTTTTGCTTACGCCTCGTCTGATGGTGCACCACTAAAAAGTACACACGAAAGTGTGTGCTTTTTTGTTTTATTCTGGAAAACCCAGTACCATTCAGCGTTCGTGCTTTGCACTCCACTTCATGGCAGGTACGCGTCGGAACAAGTTTCGCTTGTTCCGATTTTTTGTTCAAAAAATCAGTCACCCGCTACACTGTTCCTCCTTTTTCACAAAAAGGCACGCTCGGCTCGGCTGTTCAGTTGCAAGCGCCTTCACAACGCCTCGCTGTCGCTACCACCTTTTTGTGATGGCGCCTTCGGCGCAACGCAAAAAGATTACTGTTCTATTCTACCATAAAACCACCGAAAAGTTCAAGAGGGATGAGAGTTTATATTGAAAAAACAGTATATATAATGTATAATGTAAAAAAGAAGTACTTATATACGGAGGTAAATTATGAAAGCACTCATTACAGGAGCAAGTTCGGGCTTTGGATGGGATATGGCGCACATCTTATCCGATATGGGCTACGACATAATAGCGGTGGCAAGACGAGAAGAGCTTCTTAAAAAGCTAAAGGAAGAAATAAAGACAAATGTTGAAATAATTTCTTGCGATGTTACAGACATAAATGCGTGCAAAGAGCTTGCAAAAAGGGCAGACGAGGTAGACATTCTCATAAACAATGCGGGTTTTGGAGTGTTTGGTGCTTTTGACAAGACCGATTTAAATGACGAGCTTAAGATGATAGACACCAACATAAAGGCTGTGCATACCATAACCAAACTCTTTTTGCCACATTTCAAAAAAAGAAATTCCGGCTACATAATGAATGTTTCATCACTGGCATCGTTCTTCCCCGGTCCGCTTTTTGCATCGTACTACTCCACAAAGGCATATGTGTTAAGACTTACTCAGTCCATATGCGAGGAATTAAGGCAAGACAAAAGCGGTGTTAAGGTGTGCGCTCTTTGCCCCGGCCCTGCACATACAGGATTTGCAGGTGTTGCCAAGGTAAATTTCGGCACAGGAAAAGAGGGTAAACTCGCAGGAAAAATCGTTCTCACAAGCCGTGAGGTAAGCGAGTATGCGATAAAAAAGATGTTTAAGGGGAAAACAGTTATAGTACCCGGCTTTATTATGCGATGTGCTGTGTTTGCAAGGCACATTGTTTCCGACAGTCTTATTGCAAGGGCTGTATATACTATTCAAAGCAAAAAAATGGTAATAAAGTAAGGTAATGCAGAGGGAAAATGTCCCTCTGCTTTATTGTTTAAAATTAAGGGTGTTTATAAGCTTTGGTGTTTTAGACACAAAATTTACTTGATTTTCTGGCATTTTTGTGATATAATATCAAACTGTGTGTTTCAAAATGCACAACTATTAAAGATTTAGAATGCAAAAAAGACAGACCATTGAGGTGACATAATGATATTTAAAGAAAAGTTGGCATTACTGTGCCAATGGCTCAAAAAGAAGTCATTTGTTTTATGCTGTGGTATTGCTCCGGTAATCCTTCTAACCGCTTTATTAGTAATCTGCAAATTTGGATGTAATGTAATTGTGAATGGGGAAATTATAGGAACTGCTCCCTCCAAAGCTTATGTCCAACAACTTGTAAACAGCATAAACAGTGAGCTCTCGCCCTATTTAGACGGCGGCGATGCAATAGAAGTAACTCCGGTAGTAACACCAAAGCTCGTTTTTGGTGATTTTACTCCCCGCCAGTTACTTGGAGAAAAATTAAAAAGCTTTTGTCCTTACTTGGAAAAGGCATATACAGTTAAGTCAAACGGCACAACTGTTGCCGCATTTAATACCCAGGAAGAGCGAAGGGTAGCATATGGCAAGTTTCTTCGTCAAATGCGTGGAGATACACAGCAGTATGAGATATTAGACTCTGTATCCTTTGAGTATGAGCTTGTGCCCTACGGTCTTATAAAGAAGGGCAACGAGTCATACAAGATGCTTATGCGGACCTATGATTTTTCGGATGAAGTAAATGTAGACAAAAACACAGATTTGTACACAATACTTACCACTTACTGTATGACGCAGGATGATTTTTTAAAGCTCAATCCCGAATATATGGACGGCAAGGCTCAAAAGATAAAAATAGTGTCCGAAATTCCGTATATCCGTGTGCTTGCAAAGGAAAACTACACAGAAAGTACAATTATAAAACATATAAGAAGATATGAGCAGGACAAAACCATGTACGAGGGCACAACCGATATAAAGGTTGAAGGCAAGGACGGCTTTAACAGCGTAAAGAAAACTCGCTATGTGTTAAATTCCGTTGAGCTTGGCTCGGTTTCTGTTGAAGAAGCACATCAGGATGCTGTGACCGAGGTGGTTCTTGTAGGTGCCAAGGAAAATCCCAAAGGCAAATCTTCACAAAGCATCAAGAAGCCCTGCGTTGGAGTGCTTTCATCCCGTTTTGGAAGCCGTAGCGGCAGAACCCATAAGGGTATAGATATAAGCGGTGAGGAAAATTCCGACATCAAGGCTGCAGACGGCGGCGTGGTAACATTTTCCGATTGGGATGACAGCGGATATGGCTACAAGGTTATAATAGAGCATCCAAGTGGTTTTACTACCTTGTATGCTCACTGCAATAAGCTCTATGTAAAAAAGGGCGATAAGGTAAACCAAGGTGATGTAATAGCCGCTTTGGGAAACACGGGCAGAAGCACAGGCCCCCATGTTCATTTTGAGGTAATGGAAACTGCCACAAATACCTATATAGACCCGCTTAAGTTTTTTGAAGTTTAAAATTGGGTGTCAAAATGGGTGTCAAATAAAATAAAAAAAGGTATTGACTAACTCGAAAAAAACTGATATAATACATAAAGTCGGTGCGAAAAGCCCGATTTTACACGGAGTTGTATCGAAGTGGTCATAACGAGCACGATTGGAAATCGTGTTGCCGTGATGAGCGGCACGTGGGTTCAAATCCCACCAACTCCGCCAGAAAAAAAGACATCCTTTTGGATGTCTTTTTTTGTGCGAAAGATGTGAATGAAACCGCGTGCCGCTCGCGGCTCGTGGGCATCGAGAAATGCCGCTGCCTGTGGCAGAAGAAGGCAATTCGAGATGGCGCAGCAATCGCTAAGTGCGAGCACGATTTATCGTGCGAAGGACGAAGCGAAAATTGCAAGAGGCCCGAAGGGAAATCCCACCAACTCCGCCAGAAAAAAAGACATCCTTTTGGATGTCTTTTTTTGTGCGAAAGATGTGATGAAATGAAACCACGTGCCGCTCGTATCTCTGGGCATCGAGCATAACGGGGATTTCATCATTATCATATTATATTTTAAACCACCTTTCCAAAGGTGGTTTTTTCTTTTCAAAAATTCCCCCAAAGTAGACGAAATCCGTTGTTAAAATGAAATAAAATAGACTTAAGGACATCTTCAAAAAATCAAAAGGAGGGAAATATGGAAACGCAGAACACAAGCTACACTCCCCAAGTAACCAGGGAAAGTGTACAAAAAGCCACAAACATACTAAATTCCTACAAACGCTCCAAAGCCAATCTGGAAAGGCGTATTGTAGAGAATGAACAATGGTGGAAAATGCGTCATTGGGACCTCATAAGAAGAAAGGAGACCAATGACCCCGAGCCTGCTTCGGCATGGCTTTTCAACAGCATAGCAAACAAGCATGCCGATGTTATGGACAACTACCCCGAGCCTTGCATACTGCCCAGAGAAAAAAGCGATGCACAGGCGGCAAAGCACCTCTCCAAAATCATACCGACTGTTCTTGAGTACAACGGATTTGAGGAAACCTACTCAGATGTTTGGTGGTACAAGCTAAAAACAGGAACAGGCTGCTATGGAATATTCTGGAACCCATCTTTATACGATGGTCTTGGCGACATAGATATCCGCCAGATTGATGTGCTCAATCTCTTTTGGGAGAGTGGAATCAAGGATATTCAGGATAGCCAAAATCTGTTTTATGTAGAGCTGGTTGATACCGAAAGTCTGGAGCATATGTATCCTGAACTTAAAGGAAAGCTTACAAGGGGCACAGTAGACATCGCAAAATACATATACGACGATGCGGTGGATACAAGCACCAAAAGTGCGGTTGTTGATTGGTACTACAAAAAAAGAAAAAACGGCAGAGTAATTCTTCACTACTGCAAGTATGTGGATGATCACATACTGTACGCGTCAGAAAATGACCCTTTGTATGCCGACTGCGGATACTATGACCACGGCAAGTATCCATTTGTTATGGATCCGCTTTTTGTGGAGGAGGGCACACCCTGCGGTTTTGGTTATATTGATGTTATGAAGGATGTGCAGATGTACATCGACAAGCTAAATCAAATAATAATCAAAAATGCTCTCCAGGCAGGTAAAAGGCGATTTTTTATCTCAGACGCCAGCGGAGTCAACGAAGAGGAGTTTGCCGACTGGTCCAAGGAGTTTGTGCATGTTGCAGGCTCGCTTGACGACAGAAACATAAAGGAAATCACAGTGTCCCAGCTTGATTCGGCTGTTGTATCTCTTCTTAATCAAAAAATAGAAGAGTTAAAGGAAACAAGCGGAAACCGCGATGTGTCTCAGGGCGGTACCACATCGGGTGTTACGGCGGCAAGTGCCATAGCCGCACTTCAAGAAGCAGGAAGCAAGCAGTCCCGTGATATGATAAAGGCTTCGTACAGGGCATTTCGGAGCATAAATTATTTTATCATAGAGCTTATATTTCAGTTCTATGAGGAGGGAAGGACCTTCCGTATTGTTTCGGGCGGCGAGGTGGACTTTGTGGATTTTGCCAAGATGATGCTCGGGGCGGATTTCAAAAGCAAAAAGAGCATTTTTGATATATCCGTTACGAGTCAGAAAAGCAGTCCCTTCTCCAGAACTGCTCAGAACGAGTTGGCAAAGGAGCTTTATGCGGCAGGTCTGTTTAATCCAAACAACTCATCGAGTGCACTTGTGTGTCTTGAGATGATGGATTTTGACGGCAAGGACGAGATAATAAGCAAGGTGGCGGAAAACAGCGAAAGGGAAAAGGCATTTGACTACCTTACACAGCGTGTGGGAAAGCTCACGGAGCTTGTAACAATGGCATATGGAAGCGATGCATCGGGTGAAGATGCCAGAATAAAAAACGGCAAAAATCTTCTCCAGAGCCTTAGCACTCCAAAGACGCCCGCCCAGTATCGTCTTTCTGCAATAAGAAAAAATTTACCACAGGGGTGACAGAGTATGTATCCAGTTAAAGACTATATAGAAAGGTTTTTGGAGGAGAGCCTGTGCTTTACCGAGAATGAGCAGGGCACAATGTACTATGTGCAGATTATAAACCCCTCGGACACAGAGCTCCACGATATGGGATATACGCAAAGTTGCGATTTATCCCTTTGTCCAACCTGACAGGGGGCAAAGCTACGATGAAGAAAAAAGGAATTTTCAGTAAGTTTATAGTAGCATTTTGCATACTTGAGATGGTTGCCATTCAGGTGTGGTCCATGCGGATAGCAAGTCACAATTCATTTTTGGTTACGGGACTAATTACCGCCAACCACGCCGTGTTCGGCGGTGAATTGCTCCTTCTTTGCCTCAAAAGAATTTTTGCAAAAGACACACAAAAAGGAGGGGATTTTAAATCAAAAGAGTAATAGATATAGCACTAAATGAATCAGGATATCTTGAAAAAAACTCTCCAAGGGAGCTTTATTCCAAAACTGCAAACGCAGGAAAGAACAACTACACCAAGTATGCTCTTGAAATGAGTAGTTACGATGCGGGAATATATGCAAACGGATATCCGTGGTGCGACACCTTTGTGGATTGGTGCATGACAAAAGCCTACGGGGCGGATGCCCTAAAGCTTATTCACGGCTGGTCAGCGTACACGCCCACCTCGGCACAGTATTTTAAAAATCACGGTCAGTGGCATAAAAGTGCAAAGGCAGGAGATGTGATATTCTTCAAAGACAGCTATGGCACCATATGCCACACGGGACTTGTGTACGAAACAGACGCAAGCTATGTATATACTGTGGAGGGCAACACATCCTGCGTGACAGGTCTTGTGGCAAACGGCGGAGCTGTGGCAAAAAAGAGATACCGCCACGACTACTCAAAAATAGCAGGCTACGGAAGACCCGACTACAAACTTGTTAATAAGGAAACGGGGG
>JAZNFW010000094.1:0-2491 GCA_045576175.1 Clostridia bacterium
AGATATTTGTCAATTTTAATTGTTTTATATCTGTTTTCTAAATCTAGCAATTGTTCTTTTGCAATTTTTCCATATTGTGATAAAACTATTTCGGCAGGAGCAAGCCCCTGCCCTACGATCTTACCTAATGTGCATTTTCTGTTATGTGTACATATCGTGACAAAATACGCACCATTTTGGGAGTAATCATATCCTTTTAATCTTGTTGGTTTTCGTTTTGGTAATTCCATGCCTTTTTCCTTATTTTATTTCTTGTTCAAGGTTTTCAAACTCCTTTGTATTGAAAAATTCCATTAGAGTTATTCCCAAACCATCGCACAGCATTTTCAAAGTGACGATTCCTGGATTTTGACTTTTTCCATACAAAATATTTTTAATAGTTGATGGTGCAACACCGGACTCTGTTGCTAATTTATTGATTGTAATTCTATGTTCTTCGCATAAAGATAAAATTCTGTTTTTAACTGTTGTATAAGTATCCATTTTCCTACCTCATATAAACTTTATAGACTAATTATAGTCTATTAGTATTGACAAAGTAGGCTATATATGATACAATATAGACTATAAAAAGTCTTTACAAAAAGGTGATTAGGAGGTAAAACAAAATGAAAAAAAGATTGCAAGTATTAGTTTTAGGAGTGTTAATTGGTACAATTATTACAGGAAGTGCAGTATTTGCCGCAAATACAACCACACTGTATGATGTTCTTATGAATGGAATAAAAATTGTTGTTGACGGACAGCAACTGAACCCCACTGATGCAAATGGTAACAAAGTTGTGCCTATTATTTATAATGGCACAACATATTTACCCGTAAGAGCTGTTGCAAATGCACTTGGTAAGGCGGTGTATTGGGATGGTCCTAATTATACTGTGTATTTGGGTGATATGGATGGCGAATTAGAATATCCGACAGTGGAAATTGAAAATATGATAAGCATTTCTAAAAAAATGTATAGTACAGACAAATTAATTGATAATTATGGAAATGTTTATGGAAGAGCTGTACATAACTGGAATGAAGAATTTGAGTTTTTACTTAATATGAAATATAGCAAATTTAAAGCTACGCTTTATGTGCCCAAGGGCGAAACAAGCGAAAAAAATAACTATTTAAAGATAATTGCGGATGGAAAAACAATATATACATCTCCTGAAATGACAAGAGCATCTCGTCCAGTTGAAATAGATATAAATATTCGAGGTTGCAATGATATAAAATTTGAATTTACGGGCAAAAAACTCTATAACAGCAATAATTTGACTCTTTGTCTTGGAGATGCAGGATTTTATCAATAATATGTCCGCCACTGTAACAAGCAGGGGAAATGTATCACACTTTCCAAAATATTTAGGATAATCCTAAGACCTTATAAACGGCAAGAGCAAGCCCTTGCCCTACGATAAAAGGCAGAAACGATTAATTTCGTTTCTGCCTTTAAAATTACTGTCCTTTAGCATACACCACATATGAAGTGCTTTTTTCTGGTGCAGGTGAAGGGACTTGAACCCCCACGGTTTTGCCACCAGAACCTAATGGTTCTATTTCTTATGTGAAAGAATAAAAATGTCGTAATTACGAGTGAAAACGGCATTTGTAAAATTTAACTTTATAAAATTATAAAAAATGCTTGATTTTTTTATAATAATAGCATATAATAACAGTGTAAGAAAATCGGAAATTCAGAATATACTAAATTCAAAAAAAGGAGTGATTAGAATGTTAGCTGAAATCAGAGGTCGCTCACAGATAACAATACCGGCAGAGATTATTAAAAAGCTCGGTATTTCAGAGGGTGATAAATTTGACATTATGGAAAAAGACGGCGGTATCTTCCTATGCCCTGTTGTTGTATATCCTAAAGATAAGATTGCCAAAATTGCGAAAATTATAAAGGAAACCGAAGCGGATATTTCAAAACAAGAAGCATTTAGCAGTGTAGAAGATTTATTTGCGGATATGGGTATTGATTTAGAAAATGTATAAATTAAAATATACAAAAGAATTTGAAAAGAGTCTTAAAAAATTATCCGCTACTGAGCAAAAGGCTGTGGCACAGAAGTTAAAACTTTTAATGCAAAATCCATTCTATCCTTCTCTTAGAACAAAGAAGGTTCAAGGAATTGCCGGAGTTTTTGAAATGAGTGTTAATATGGATATAAGAATACTGTGGAAATATGAAAACGGCATTATTATCTTGCTTATTGATGTGGGACACCATAAAGACATTTTAGGAATTTAATATTAGTAAACAAAATCCCTGCTTGGCACTGCATTTGGCGTTCTCTTGCAGGGATTTTATGTTTTTAATCTAATGTCCCTTCTAAAGAATATGAGCCAGATGAAATCAAAACTAAAGTTTTGATGAAATTAAATCCGTCTTTTATCCCGATGAAGTGGGATTTGATCTGCGGTAGCAGATTTCTTCCGTCACAAGACGGATTTAGTTGGAAAAAGCACTTCTTATGAAGTGCTTTTTTCTGGT
>JAZNFW010000095.1:0-8466 GCA_045576175.1 Clostridia bacterium
GGATGAGCATCCATTACAGTTTTAACGCCTTCTGGAGCGGCGATTAAGTTCATAAGTTTAATATCTGTGCAACCGCGTTGCTTAATAAAGTCAATTGCGGCTACGGCACTACCACCAGTTGCAAGCATTGGGTCTACTAAAATAATAGTTCTCTCTTGCGCGTCAATAGGAAGTTTGCAGTAATATTCAACAGGCATATGAGTTTCTGGGTCACGATATAAACCGATATGACCTACTTTAGCATTAGGAACAAGTGTTAAAATACCATTAACCATACCAAGACCTGCTCTTAAAATTGGAACTATCGCAAGTTTTTTGCCCTTTATAATCTTCTGAGTTGTTTTTTTAATCGGTGTTTCGATTTCTATATCTTCAAGAGGAAGGTCTCTTAAAGATTCGAAACACATAAGCATTGTTATCTCTTCTACAAGCTCGCGAAACTCTTTGTTTGTAGTTGATTTCTGCCTAAGGATTGTAGTTTTGTGCTGAATTAACGGATGGTCAAATATTGTAACATTTTTCATATAATGCACTCCTAGTTATTGTTCTTTTGCCTTGGATACCACAAGGTTTACTATTATACCAAGTATAAGTGCACACGCTACGGAAGTGAGAGTTACCTTACCGAATGTAAGTGTGAGACCGCCTATTCCGGTAATAAGAATTGTAGATACCACGAAAAGATTTTTGTTATGATTTAAATCTACCTTCTGTACCATCTTAAGACCGGATACAGCTATAAAGCCATAAAGTGCCATACACACACCGCCCATTACGCAAGAAGGTATGGAATTTACAAAAGCTATAAACGGAGATACAAAGGATATAACAATAGCAAGTATTGCCGCAGTTATGATTGTATATACAGAAGCATTCTTTGTAATAGCTACGCAACCTACAGATTCGCCGTATGTGGTGTTAGGACATCCGCCAAAGATGGCACCCACTATGGAACCCACACCATCACCAAGAAGTGTTCTGTGGAGACCGGGCTCTTTTAAGAGGTCTCTCTCTATAATAGAGGAAATGTTCTTATGGTCTGCAAGATGTTCTGCGAACACAACAAAAGCAACAGGAATGTATGCTACTGCTATACTTCCTATATAAGCTGCGTTTAATTCTTTTACTCCCTTAAGAGCTGTAGTGATTGTAAAATCAGGAACAGAAAGGAAGGTTTCAAGTGTTACCTTACCCTCTGTAAGAAGAGCCGCAAAGGGAGCTGTGTTGAGTATCTTAAGAGCATCAATATCAAAAGCAAAACCGATTGCAGTAAAGATAGCACAAGCAGCATAACCGCCCAAAATACCGAAAATAAACGGAATAAGCTTACCCATCTTCTTACCATAAGTAGAAGATATTATTGTAACAACAAGAGTTATAATACCGCAAAGCACAGTTACAAGAGGAGAAGCTGCAACATCAGGAATGCTGCCCTTGGTTATATCACCTATGGCGTTTCCTGCAAGCGAAAGACCGATTATAGCAACTACAGGGCCTATAACGGTTGCCGGCATAAGTCTGTCTATCCAATTAACTCCTACAAGCTTAACAACCAAAGCTATAACAACATACACAAGGCCTGCAAAAATTGCACCGAGTATAATACCTGCGTAGCCAGCCTGAACAGAAACCGCACCTGCAAAGGCAGCAGCCATTGAGCCTATGAAAGCAAAGGATGAACCGAGGAAAACAGGGCTCTTCTTCTTGGTAAAGAGTACATAAACCAATGTACCCAAGCCTGCACCAAAGAGAGCTGCAGCAGAGCTCATACCATTACCTACGATAACCGGAACTACAAGAGTAGCTGTCATAATTGCAAGGAGCTGCTGAATTGCAAAAATGATGAGCTGACCAAATTTCGGTTTGTCTTCAACACCATAAATCATTTTCATTTTTATCCCTCCAAGGATTATTTAGTTGTAATAATTTTAACACAATATTTTGTGGTTTTCAATAGTTTTTTGTAAAAAAAGCACAAAAAAAGGAAATTCCATACGAATTTCCTTTTTGTATCGATATATTATACTCTGTCTAGTGCCTGCTTTAAATCTTCCAGTATATCTTCTACATTTTCAAGACCTACAGAAAGTCTTACAAGACCGGGAGTAATTCCGCAATTTACAAGCTGCTCATCGGTAAGCTGACGATGTGTGGAGCTTGCAGGATGAAGAACACAGGTTCTTATGTCTGCAACGTGTACAAGGTTACGGGCAATCTTTAAACTGTCTATAAATTTAACAGCATTTTCCCTTGAACCCTTTATGGAAAGAGCTACAACACCGCAGGTACCTTTGGGAAGATACTTTTTAGAAAGTTCGTGATACTTATCGTCTGAAAGACCGGGATAATTTACGAATTCTACCTTAGGATGATTTTTTAAAAACTCTGCACACTTAAGAGCATTTTCGCAGTGTCTGTCCATACGAACATGGAGGGTTTCTATACCAAGGTTAAGAAGCCATGCGGCATGAGCCGAGGGGTACACACCAAGGTCTCTCATAAGCTGAACTCTTGCCTTTGTGATATATGCCGCCTTGCCGAAATCTCTTGTATATACAACGCCGTGATAGCTTTCGTCCGGCTCGGTCATTTCGGGGAATTTGCCGTTTGTCCAGTCAAATTTACCGCTGTCTACAATAACACCCCCTACCTGAAGTGCATGACCGTCCAGATACTTTGTGGTGGAATGTATAACGATATCTGCACCAAATTCGAAGGGTCTGCAAAGGTATGGTGTAGCAAAGGTGTTGTCTATTATAAGCGGACAATCATTATTGTGAGCCAATTTGGCAAACTTTTCTATATCAAGTACGCAAAGTGCGGGATTTGCAATTGTTTCGCCAAATATTGCCTTTGTGTTGGGCTTAACATATTTCTGAAGCTCTTCTAAAGGCAAATCTGCATCTACAAATGTCATATCTATGCCAAATCTCTTAAGTGTAACGGCAAAGAGATTTACGGTACCGCCATAGATGGTGCCTGCACTTATAAAGTGGTCGCCTGCTTTCATTATGTTAAGTAGCGAAATAAGTGATGCCGACTGACCCGATGTGGTGCAAAGCGCTCCTACACCGCCCTCCATAGCTGCAATCTTATTTTCCACAGCTTCTACGGTAGGATTGGATATTCTGGAATACATATGACCTGCTTCTGTAAGGTCGAAGAGCTTGCCTATGTGCTCGGAAGAATCGTATGCATATGTGGTGCTCTGATATATAGGAAGAACATTGGTTTCTCCGTTTTTAGGCTCATAGCCCTCGTGTAAGCATTGTGTTTCTATTTTCATTTTGTTTCCTCCCTGCAAAATAAATGTGCAAAAAATTACAAAGGGTCGGATTTCCACATCCTACACTTTTGGCCGATGTGGATATCGACCCCTACAATTCTATAATTATAATTATGCTCTCTTAAAAAATGTTTTGTCAAGAAGCCCGAACTTTTCCTTTACAGATGATTTCTTTTCATCTGTAACATCATTGGCTTTGGAAGCTATATCCTGCTCTATACCGCCAAGCTCAGCATCTATTTTCTTTAAAGTCTTTTCTACGGCATGTCTTACCTCGGATATGTACATCTTGGCAGTTTCAAGTTTCTTAACCTCGTCATCAACCTTAACATGTGCTTCGTCTATCATATCCTGTGCACGGGTGTTTGCTTCGCTTATCATTGAGGAAGCACATTTTTCTGCGTTTATTATAGCAGTGCTTATAATATCACTCTTGTTTCTTAAATCCTCTGTTTCCACAGCCATCGCCTCATAGTCGGAAACTAGTGCTTTGTGGGCATCCTCAAGTTCCTTAAGCTGTGTCCTTAAAAGCTCAACCTCAGTTTTAAGGCTTTGTGATTCTTCGGAAAGAGTTTTGTTGTTTTCCGAAAGGTTTTTAATCTGCGACATATAGTTATCTGCCGCCTTTGAAGCTGTCTTTTTCTGTGCTTCTATCTCGGCTTCGTGCTGGAGATTGAGTTCACTTATATACTGACAAACACTTTTCTTGCTATAGCCGAAAACTTTGCTTTTGATTTCTGTAAGTTCCATAGTATATCTCTCCGTAAAATTTATTCAACATAATTATACATTTTTCTTTTGTCATTGTCAACACAAAACAAAAGGTGTAGTTTTGTACTTCCTGCCGTTATTACAAATACTGAGTTCCCATAGCCTCGAGCATTCCCCTCTCGGACAGACTGCAGTAGTCTTTTCCCGAGCATATTATATGGTCTATCACAGCTATATCTATGCCCTCTAGCAAATCTATAATCCTGCTTGTGACTGCAAGATCACTCGATGACGGATGAGGACTATCGCCCGGGTGATTATGTGACAGAATAACGCCCGAGGGTTTTCTAAGAAGGACTATCTCCATTATTCTTCGTATATCCACACTGGATGCACTGCATGTGCCGTCGCTTATTACATCGGCGGCAATTACATCTCGCTTTGAGTTGAGACTTATGAGAATGAATTTTTCAGAAGATAATCCTTCAAAAAACTTAAAGCAGTAGTCTGCGGCATCTCTGTGCGTTGCAAGTCTTACCTTCTTTTCTACACTACTGCGGCTTAATCTGTTCCTAAGCTCGTTTATGTACATTATGAGTATGGCTCCCTTTTCGCCTACTCCCTTCACGCTGCAAAGTTCATCGTATGTAGCACCAAACACGCCATCTATTGTTTTGAACTTATCCATAAGAGCGTGCCCTATGGGATTGGTATTGCCGTTTCTGTAGACATAATAAAGCAAAAATTCCAGAATCTCGTGATCCTGAAAAGAGTCTATCCCCTTTTCAAAGAATCTTTTTCTCATACGCTCTCTATGTCCCGCGTGAACATTTTGATCTTTGGTGTTTTCCTTTTTGATGTCTTGGCTACTCATATTCTGTCTCCTACATTTCGTGGGATTTTGCTACAATTTCTTCTATGTTTACATCGTCTGGAAACTCGGTGTTCTTTCCGTCCTTGGACAAATACAGAAGATACTCTATATTTCCCTCAGGACCCTTTATGGGCGAAAAGTCCAGCCCTTTAAGAGAAAAACCAATACTGTGGGCAAAATCTGCGGTGTTTTCTATAACACTTTGGTGCACTTTTGCATCGCGGACAACACCCTTTTTGCCAACTTCCTCTCTGCCTGCCTCAAACTGCGGCTTAATAAGTGCCACAAGCTCTCCGCCGCCAGAGAGAAGCTCGTACGCTACAGGAAGAACAAGACGAAGCGATATAAAAGATACATCTATAGATATAAATTCCACATTGTCTTCTATAAGCGAAAAATCAAGGTAGCGGACATTTGTCCTTTCCATATTGACTACTCTTTCGTCACTTCGAAGCTTCCAGGCGAGCTGTCCGTAACCTACATCTATGGCATACACCTTGGATGCACCGTTTTGAAGCATACAATCTGTAAAACCGCCTGTAGACGCACCGATATCGGCACAGACCTTGCCGTTTAAATCTATCGGAAATACACTGAGCGATTTTTCGAGCTTATATCCGCCACGGCTTACATAGGGCATCCCCTGAGAACGAACCTCAATATTCATACCCTCTTTTATTTTGTCTCCTGCCTTAAATGCCTTTTGCCCGTCCACATACACGGCTCCTGCCATAATAAGAGCTCTGCCCTTTTCTCGGCTTTCCACAAGGCCTCTGTTTACAAGTTCTACATCTAAACGACCTACCATCTATTTTGCCATTCCTTTGTAAAAATTATCTATTGTGTTTGCAACTGACTTAGCATCCAATGAATATATCTCAAATAGCTCCTCCTGCTTGCCGTGTGGCACAAAGCAGGTATCAAAGCCAAGATGCAAGGTTCTGATTTGTGCATTGAGTTTTGATGAAACATACTGACCCATACCGCCGTCTGTTATGTTGTCTTCGAGCGTCACAAGAAGCTTTTTGCCCGAAAGATGCGGCAAAAGTGCATTTACATCAAGCGGTTTTACGCATCTTATATTTACAATCTGTGCGGATATGCCCTTTTCATTAAGATATTCCCGTGCTTTAAGAGCTGTCTGTGCCATTCTGCCGCACGAAAGTACAAGCACATCCTCCCCCTCTGCCAATACTTCGGAAAAAATTGGTGAGAGAGTCTCGGATTTTCTAAATGATACGGAGCACTTTGGATAACGCACCGCAACAGGTCCTGTGCACTCATTTACTGCATATTCTATCATAACCTTGAATTCATCGTAGCTTGACGGACAAAGTACCGTCATATTTGGCATATGCGTCATCATAGACAAGTCCAAAAGTCCCTGATGGGTTTCGCCATCCTCACCAGTAAGCCCTGCGTGTCCTACAGCAAAAACCACATGGAGATTCTGCAAACAAACATCGTGTACTATCTGGTCATATGCTCTCTGTAGGAAGGTGGAATAAATGCAAACCACAGGAGAAAAACCGCCCTTTGCCATCCCTGCCGCCATAGTTACTGCGTGCTCCTCGGCAATTCCTACATCAAAAAACCGATGTGGAAACTCTTTTTCAAAATCCAAAAGACCGCATCCTGATGTCATAGCAGCAGTAATTGCCACAACCTTTTCGTTATTTCTGGCTATATTTGATATAACCTGAGAAAATGCATCATCGTAGCTTATATCCTTTGGCGAAATTCGGGATGTATGGCTACTGACTCCGTGGAATTTACTGGGGTTTATTTCCGCATCTTCATATCCAAGACCTTTTTTTGTAAGTGCGTGAATTATTACAGGGCCGTCTACAGACTTTGCCATCTCAAGTGCCTCTGCCATCTTTATGGTGTCGTTTCCGTCTATAATTCCCATATACGCTATACCGAGCTGTTCAAAAAGCGGCTGGGCAATAGCTGCATATTTAAGCTTATCCTTAAAATCACGCATAACACGCCCTGCACCTTTGCCGGCTTTACCAAACCGTTCCAAAAAGCTTTGGACAGAGCTTTTTGTGTTTATATATCTGGGTGCAAAACGAAGCTTTGAAAGATGTGCAGAAAGACCTCCCACATTCTTGTCTATAGACATTTCATTGTCATTTAAAATTATTATAAGCTTTGTCTTTTTAAGTCCTACATCATTTAAGGCTTCAAAGTTCATTCCGCAGGTTAGTGCACCATCGCCTACAAAGGCTATAATGTGCTCGTCTGTTCCCCTTAAATCCCTTGCTCTTGCCATACCGACGCAAGCGGATACAGAGGTACCTGCATGTCCTACATCAAAAAAGTCATACTCACTTTCAGTTGTCCTTGGAAAACCGGAAATGCCACCAAGGTGGCGCAGCTTGGAAAAACCGTCCATTCTTCCGGTGAGCATCTTGTAAACATAGCACTGGTGCCCCACGTCGAATATTATTTTATCCTTTGGAAAATCAAAGCTTTTAAATATGGCGAGCATAAGCTCCACCACTCCTAAATTGGACGCAAGGTGACCACCGCAGTTTAAAACATTGTCCACAAGAAATTCACGGATTTCGCCGGAGAGAATTTCAAGTTCATTATCATTTAAAGCTTTGATATCGTTTGGTGATTTGATTTTCTGCAGTATAGACATATATCTATCCTACCTTCTACAAATATTAATCAAAAAACAAAAAGTCAAGAAGACCTGATATAAATTCGTTGTTTTCGTATTTTGATATTATTTTCTTGGCATTAGTAGCGTATGTAAGAAGCTTTTCCTTAGCCAAATCTCTTCCTAATGTGTTTATAAAGTTGGGGCTGTTCTGCGCCTCTGCGGTGTCCTCTTCTTCATCTTCAAAGTCATCGCGTATCTGGAATGCAATTCCAAGGTTATATGCAAATTCCTTGAGATTTGAAATTACATTTTCGTCTGCACCAGATACTATTGCACCCGTCTCCACACTGGCTATCATAAGAGCCATTGTCTTTTGCTCTATAAGGCGGATAAGTGCCTTTTCTGTGGCATTTTCGGATGCCATAAGCTCCATATCTCTTACCTGTCCGTTAATCATACCAAAAACGCCTGTGGCTCTGCCCACAGCTCTCATAGCGGCCAGTTCGGCTTTTGAGCCTTTTTCACATTCTGAGCTCATAATTTCAAACGCAGTGTTTAAAAGAGCATCGCCTGCAAGAAGGGCAATTGCCTCGCCGTATTTTGCATGGCAGCTTGGCATTCCTCGTCTTAAAAGGGCGTTGTCCATACAAGGAAGGTCGTCGTGCACAAGCGAAAATGCGTGAATCATCTCGATTGCAGTTGCATACGCAAGTGCCTTGTCTGTGCTACCGGTGAGCATCCTTGCAATTTCTATGCACAGAATTGAGCGTATTCTCTTTCCGCCATTGAAAACGGCATAGTTCATACAGTCATAAAGCACATCCTCACAATCTCTGTACTCTGCCATACGGCTATGCATATATTCATCTATCTCTTTTATTCTAAGTTCATATTCCTTATAAAAATTATTCATCGTCTTTTTCGGCAGTGTAAGGTGCCTCTCCTTTTTGGGTTAAAAGTGTTATTTTCTGCTGTGCG
>JAZNFW010000096.1:0-3141 GCA_045576175.1 Clostridia bacterium
TGTCTATATCTTTTGTTAAATGTTCGTTTAAATAGCTTAAAACTGAACTGATAAGAGGGTTTATAAACTTTTCGTCGTATGTAGTATGCGAGTAGTGTTTGCATAGCTTTGCCATAATTTCACAAACTCTGCAGTTTGCCATAAGGTTGCCGATAAGAGTTTCGTCCTCCATAAACCCAAAAGCTTCCACAAAGCATTTGTCAAGAGCGTATTGCCCCACATCTTGTGCGGAGATTTTGTTGCCTTGCCCCTTTGTTCGTTTGTAAAGTGGCAAAAACACATCGCCGTTGTCGCTCCACAGCTTGTTTAAAGAGGTTTCGTTAATGTGAAGCACTATTCTTTCGTGGAACACATCTTTGTCCAGTATGCAACAAAAAATTTCCGAGGGGATTAATATAAATATGTCGCCGTCATTTATGTCGTAATTATTACCTTCAATCTTAAATGTACCCGATGCGTTTACAAAGTAGTATATAAGAAATTCGGATAAGTAATGGGGCTGAGTTATTGTAGAGCTTTGCGCAGATGCACCTATGGTATGAGTCATACTGTAGCCGATGCTGCTTTCGTATGTAGTTCTTTCAAATCCGATATTTATAGCCGGTCACCTCACAAAATTTCATTCTTATAGCAGAATTATACATAAAAACAGCAGAAAAGTCAATTGCATATTCATTTTTTGGTATGTATAATAATGTTAATTTGAAAATTGAGGTGTAAAATATGTTAAAAGCAGATAAAGACTATATGATAAATCTCCGCAGAGAGCTACATATGTATCCCGAAACAGATTTTGATTTGCCAAGAACTACAGCACTTATAAAGCGTGAACTGGATGCACTTGGCATACCCTACACCGAAGAATACGGCAAGGGCAGTGTGGTAGCGTATATAAATGGCGAAAGCAAAGGCTTTTGCATAGGAATAAGAGCCGATACAGATGCTCTCAATATGAGTGAAAATGTAGATTTGCCGTACAAATCAAAGATAGATGGCAAGATGCACGCTTGCGGACACGATGCACACACAGCAATCCTTATTGGAATTGCCAAGATGCTCAAAGAAAAAGAGAAAGAGTTCCCCGCAAGAGTTGTTTTGATTTTCCAGCCAAGTGAAGAGGGAATAATAAGTGGTGCAAGTGTAATGATAAAAAACGGTGTTCTCGATAAAGAGGGCATAGATGTTATATTAGGTCAGCATGTCGAAACATCACTTCCTGTAGGAAGTGTGGGTATCTGTCCCGAGTATGCACAGGCATCGAGCAGACACTTTACCATTGAGATAACAGGCAAAAGTGCCCATGCGGCATCTGCACACACAGGTATAGATGCTTTAGCGGTTGCGGTAAGGCTATACGAAGCAGTTCAGCTTATGATATCAAGAGAGATTGATGTAAAGCAAAATTTTGTGTGCTCTATAAACAAGCTTGAAGCAGGTACATCGTTTAACATAACTCCCGAAAAGGCAATTCTTAAGGGAACAATCAGAACTTTTGATTTAAACCTCAGTAAGTTCATTATAGAAAGAATAGAAAAGACTGCAAAATTCTTGTCCGAAGAAACCGGAGCAAAGATAGAGGTTCACGGACCGCTCAAGTCCGCACCGCTCTACAACAACCCCGCTCTTTCCAAAATCCTTATGGATTCTGCAAAGAAGGTAGTAGGAGAGGAAAATGTGTACGAGACCACCTGCAAATACAGTTCGGAAGACTTTTCGCTCTTTGGACTCGAAAGACCTGCGGCATACTTCCGTCTTGGTGTACGAAACGAAGAAAAGGGCATAGTGGAAAAAATCCACCACAGCAATTTTATGCTCGACGAGGATGCTCTTGAGGTGGGCTGCAAGACTATGGTGCAGTTTGTTCTGGATAACGCAAATGGTCTTGATATGGAAAAGATAAAAAAATCAGACAGAAGATAAATAAAGAAATGATATCCCCCGACTTAAAACAAGTCGGGGGATATTTCAACTTTGAGAAAAAACAGATAAAGCTATAATACGCATTGTTATTTTTCGGGATTTGTGATATAATATAAATATGTCAGGGAGAAAGTTCAGATAAATTGTAAATAAGGTAAGATGAGGCAGGAGGGATTATTATGTTTTGGGATCCTACATACATTCTGGTATTAATTGGTGTGGCTATATGTGCCGTTGCTTCCTGGAATGTAAGCAGTGCATACAGAAAGTTCAGCACATTTATAAATGAAAGAGGACTTACAGCGGAGAATATTGCATCTTTGATACTTAAGCAGGCAGGTATATATGATGTAAAGATTGAAAGAGTTTCAGGCTCTTTAACCGACCATTATTCACCAAAAGAAAAGGTATTACGACTCTCAGATAGTGTTTATGGTTCTAAATCTGTTGCGGCAATAGGTGTTGCCGCCCACGAATGCGGACACGCAATTCAGCATAATGTAGGGTATTTACCGTTAAAATTAAGGTCGGCATCTGTTCCTGTTGCTAACATTGGTTCACAGATATATTGGCCGGTAATTATAATTGGTCTTATTTTTGGTTATATGGAAATTGCCCGCATAGGGGTGCTTTTGTTCTCTTTTGTGGTACTGTTTCAGCTTATTACATTACCGGTTGAGTTTAATGCTTCAACTAGAGCCCTTAGCATCCTCACTGAGAGAAATCTTTTGGTGGGCGGTGAATTAAAAGGTGCAAGAAAGGTGTTAAGAGCAGCTGCATTAACTTATGTGGCTTCGCTTTTTTCTTCGATTCTTCAGATGTTAAGGCTGATTTTATTAACTCGTAACAACAGGCGGAGAAATTAGCGACAGAAACGATATAAATTCTAAAATAGAAGAGAAAACCCCCGTACACGCTAAGTGTACTGGGTTTTTGGTGCGGATAACAGGACTGTTACTCTTTTTAAGGGAGTGCCCTGTATCGCACCTTATATCTCATAAACTTTTGATTCTAATTAACTTGCATCCTTAGTATAACACAAATCATCTAATATTTCAACTGTTCCGACAAATTTGTAGTAGATATTTATATCCTGATAAGTTTCACCTTGATACTCGTACTTTTCGCCGACTTCAATTCTGTCTATAAGCTCATGGAGAATCTCGTATGTGAGTTCTTTAATCCCAATATACTTTTCAATCAGATTTACAAAGTCTATGG